>CAYPZU010000039.1:0-19727 GCA_964415395.1 uncultured bacterium | reverse complement strand
GTCAGGGTTGTTTTCCCGGCGTCCGGGTGGCTGATGATGGCGAAGGTGCGCCGTTTGGCGATCTCTTCGCGGAGCTGTTCTTTCTCATCCATATGGATGGAAGTATACCTTTCGGAAGTCTATGGAATCAAGCGGATAGAGAAAGGAAACTGGCGTTCTCGGCATTTCGTTGCAGTCCCTAAGAGACAGTCTCTAAGTCACTCATATTGAAATCCAAGGCCGCATACGGCATGAGTCAAGCTGTATTCGAATCTTTCTTTGAATTGTTCGTAATTTTCGTACTGCGGTAAATCGATTTGCAAATTGCAAGTATGGAATGAGGGAAGGGTTAGAGGATTTTGAGAGGTGTAGGAGAATACAGTTAGAGCGCGTCTTCCCAGGGTTTCCGACCCCGAGATGCTGAATAGAAATTTCTTGAGTTGGTCGGGAGTCGCTTCACGGATCCAGCGGTTTAAGAAGTCTTGTCTGTGTCCATTCGGATTTGACCAAACTAAGGACGCCATAATCCGCTCTGGTGTAATAGCGCCTTGAATCGCTTGCATTAAAGCGGCCGGAGTTTCTCCTTTAATTTCGTCCCAGTCGTTGATTCGGGTGCTGATTCCCTGAGCGATTAAAACCGCTGCCTCTACCATATGATAAAAACCATGATCGGTAAAAAACTGTTCTAACGTGTGGATTTCATCTGTTTCAAATCTCTCGGGGAGCTCGCCGTCGGTCATCTCTTGAATCTCTTGAGCTGTCATGAAAGGGAATTGAGCTGTCGCATAGATTCTGATTAATCTTGCAACGGTTTCCTGATCCATTTGGATATTTTGTCCAATTTCAATCCCCTCGACTTCATGTTCGGTGAGCGAGTGGATCATCGCAAATAAAGTCGGACTGAAACGCTCTCCTATAGTGGCTTGAAGGCGGCCCGAGAGTATTTCTCCAAAAACAATTCCGATCTTATGAAACCGGTTCCTGTCGGAACGGGCAGGACCGGTTCTTGGGATCGGTAGAGCTTGGGGATCTTGGATAGACCAGAGCCGGCTTCTTAATCGATCGGTAGAGTAGAGAGCTTCGAACAACCGTGTGAGAAAATCGCGGGTGATTCCTCCGGCGTCAACTCCTTGGGATCTATCATATTGGATAAGCGGAATCGCCCTCGCCCAAGTATTGGCGTAGGCATTGAGCACTTCAATTGGATGTTCCGCGATGTCCTGCAAAGAGAGGGTAATCATTTCGTGGTTATCGAATGGGATAAATTGGTGGGTAAAATAAAACGGTTCCAGTGGATTGGCCATGTTTCTTCTATGAGAGGGAGGCGTGTCTACGATCCTGTCTAAAATCCGGACTCTTTCTTCTGCCTGTGTTTGTCTGTTGATGAACCTGTGCCCAATTGCAACGACTGTCTCGATTTGGTCGATAGGAAGGGAAAGAATTCGGTGAACGATCCTGAATCTGGACTCAACAGGAGTCTGATTGTTGACGAACCGAAGGGTTTGCGTGACGGCTGCTTCTCTTTGCGTGAAAGGAAGGAGATGAAGATCTCTCAGGATGACGGACCGATCTTGCAGGTCTGTCTCAGGGCAGACCGCACGGAGGGTTTGAGTGATTGCTTCTTCTCTTTCCTCTTCAGGAATGCTGATTAGTTCATTTAATAGAAACGGCCGAAACCTTTCATCAATATGATTTCCGGTTAAGCGAATCGCTTGGTTAATGATTAAATCTCTTTCATTTAGACAGAGAAGTTTGATGGCTAATGAATGTCGAATGCTCGGATCAGTCGCTGGCGCCACATATCCAAGAATCTGATTTGCAGCCGCTTCTCTCTCTGCCGAAGGGATGAGGAGAATCCGTTCTAATATCGAAAATCTATAGACTGTAGCTGGATGATCAATAAGCCGAAGAGTCAACTCGACAGCCATCTCTCTTTCATTTTGAGTAACACGAATCAACGTCTGCAGAGTGTTGGCAATAGCAACCGCCGCATCCCTGGGATCTATCAAGCGGAGAGCCTGTGTGACGGCAAGGGACCATTCTTCGGGAGGGATCGATCGAAGCGACTTTAAAATCAGGTGTTGATTTCGATACCGATCTATGCCGATTCGCAAATTGTTGAGACAGCGCAGGGTTTGTGTAACGGCCTCCCCCCTCAATTGAGGGCTGAATAGGGAGATTTCCCTCAGAAAAGCGAAACAACCTTTTGGGGTTTGGATTACCTCGGTCAATCGGAGCATTTGATCGCTTACGCCGCCTCTCTCCTCAGGTGGGAGCTCTGAGACGATTTGAAATAAGGCTTCGAAATCATTTTGACTAAAATCGTGCGAGACTGGCGATGCGGTGACGATTCTATGGACATGGCAGGCAATAGTGTTTGCAACCTGTTTTACAATTTCAAGTCTTTCTAGGTCTGTGGTTTCGTCACGAATGAATCGGAGGGCGGTTCCAACGATCCCTTGTCTATATTTGAATGGATAATCGAGGAGTTCTTCTAAGATATTTGATCTGATCCACCCATGCATCGAAGGATTGATCAGCCGAAGAACCAGGTTCACCGTTGATTCTCTTTTCTCAAAGGGAATTCGAATAAGGTGCTCCAAAACGGAGTTTCTTTCATATCCGTCCACTTCATGACTGACCAATTGAAGAACCTGATTTACAATTCCGACTCTCTCTTCTTGTCGAATATTTGTAATAGTATTGAGGATGCATCCGATCTCATATGCAGAGATCTGGGGAGTGAAGAGTCGAAGAGACTGATCCACCACATCTTCTCTTATTCCGGGAGGTAAAATTCTGACTTTCTCTAAGATTTCTCTCCTTTCCGATCCATCAAATTGGGGGCTGATCAGTCGAAGGGTTTGGTCGACCGCCGCATTTCTTTCTTCCAAACGAATAGCTGCGAGTGAGGATAAGATAGCGACTCTTTCAGATCCATCAACGATAGGGGTAATCAATCGAAGAGCTTGAGTGGCGATCCCTTCTCGTTCCTCTGCTGGGATTTTTTGGAGTTCATGGAGGATCGCGTCTTTCTCGCCATCTGTCGTACGTTCAGTGACTAGCCGCGCAGTTATCGCAGAGATCTCTTCCCGCTCTTTTGCAGTTTGTTCGTCTTCTCTAGCTGTCCCAGAAACCGGCCAAACCGTCGAACGATCAACAGGCGATACCATAAATAAACTCCAAATTTCCTAATCGGAATGATTGATTTATCTTAATTCTTGCGTTCTGCGTTGGCGTAGGATGGTCTTTGCCTTGATCAGGAACGGCAAAAGGTCTTTTAAAATATTTCTGAGACATAAATGGTTCGTTGCTTTTTTTATTTCAAATATTTTACTACTTTTTTATTTCAATTAAGTAAGGTGTTTATTTGTTTGATGTTAACCTTGTTCGTAAGGATTTCGTTTGGAATTTCGAGCTAACGACTTGGCGGAGAGTTGCATGCATTTTGAGCAAGTAACCAATTTGAGTTTGATGGAAAACTAATTTTTATTTAAACAACTTAGACGGATATTTCTAAGTAATTTATATTAAAGTTAATGAGTCGCATTTCTGTTGCGGGAAGAGGGGGTAAGGGCTACCTTAATGCGGCGCTAAGATTGGGAAGCTCCCTCAAAATCAAGGGATCGGCAGGGTTGCCTGAGGAAGTGATGTGTCTTTTATCCTCGACATGGAGGAGAGCAATCACGACAGCCTTTTCAAATGAAGGACCCCATTTTTTGCATAGTTGATACCATTTGTAAGCTCTTTCAAAGCGGCCTTCGATCTGATGCTCTCTCGCGAGATGGAAAGCCTTTTTGGGGGATCGCTCATTCAGTGCGCTTATTTCCAATGACTTAAGTTCGCTTAGAGTGAGCGAAGTAGAAGTCTGGCGTCCTTCGATGCAAATCGTCGTCATATTTTCTTCCCATAAGTCATCGAGAAATCTGACGCTTGGGCGTTTGATGGCTTCATCAACAAAACAAATACGTTTGTAGTTGTTTGTAATGTTTATTGCGCCGTAAACTTGAACTTCTTTGAGTTCTTTCGATATTTCATGGGTTAATTTATCTAATTTTCCGGCGGAGCAGGAAAACAAAAAAAGCCGCGAATGTGGAGTCAGAAAATTGAAAATTTTTCCAAGGTCTTTGGAATCGCAAGAGCTCTGATCATCTGAAATGTCGCTCAGATTAAGTGTGGAGGAGCCTCCATGCGTATTTATGATAACAGCATCGATTGGCAGGGTGGCGCTGCGCCGTGCCGCTTCGACTTTTTCGGTCAAATCGTCTCTTCCTGAAGCCCAGATGGGAATAATTTGATAATATCTGGAGAGCTCTTGAAAAAATGTTCTGTTATTAGCTAGTTGATCAAAGATGGCCCCATTCCAATCATCTGTTGGGAGAATCAGGAGTAATGATTTGGAGGGGTTTCCAACAGGTAAACTGGACAGAATTTCCGCCAGTTCGGTTTTTTTTCTTTCAAGCAATGATTTCTTTTCTTGGAAAATTTTTTCCTTTTGCGTTGCTTTTTGGCATAAGGAGTAAGATTCTGAAATACACAGTCCAGTTAATAGGAGTGAGGAAATCAGCAACGCGACATTTATAACAATGAATTCCCTCCCAGAAGGATTTCTGAGGGATTCAGCAACGAGCACTCCCGTTATTGCGGAAGGGATCGAGCCTAAGAAAGGACCTATACAATATTTAAAATGATTGCAGGAAAAGTTGCGAACGCGTTCTGCGGCGCTTCTTGCAATATTTGAGGTCTTTTCATAAAGCCATGAACAGCCGCTGGTTGCGTAAGATCTAATTGCTGAAATTGTCATGCAGCAATATTTTATAATTAATATGTTTTTTGCATATTAATGTTTTATTGCGTTTTGGTTAATGTATTTTTTATTTATTTGATTTAGTCTTTTTGATATTCGAAAATAGAGTCTCGGAGAAGGCTTTTTATTGACTTGGTTTGAAAAATTTGGGTTAGCTCTTTTGCATTTGCAGGATTTAAGCCTTGAGATGGCTGTTGGTCTTCCCAACAGGAGAAGGGGTGATAGGGACTATCTTAATGCGGCGCTAAGATCGGGAAGCTCCCGCAAAATCAAGGGGTCGGCAGGGTTGCCTGAGGAAGGGATGTGTCTTTTATCCTCGATATGGAGGAGCGCAATCACGACAGCCTTTTCAAATGAAGGGCCCCATTTTTTGCATAGTTGATACCATTGGCAAGCTCTTTCAAAGCTGCCTTCGATTTGATGCTCTCTGCCAAGATAGAAAGCTTTTTTTGGAGAATGTTCATTCAGTGCGCTTATTTCCAATGACCTAAGTTCGCTTAGAGTGAGCGAAGTAGAAGTCTGGCGTCCTTCGGTGCAAATCGTCGTCATATTTTCTTCCAATAAGTCATCGAGAAATCTGACGCTTGGGCGTTTGATGGCTTCATCAACAAAACAAATACGTTTGTAGTTGTTTGTAATGTTTATTGCGCCGTAAACTTGAACTTCTTTGAGTTCTTTCGATATTTCATGGGTTAATTTATCTAATTTTCCGGCGGAGCAGGAAAACAAAAAAAGCCGCGAATGTGGAGTCAGAAAATTGAAAATTTTTCCAAGGTCTTTGGAATCGCAAGAGCTCTGATCATCTGAAATGTCGCTCAGATTAAGTGTGGAGGAGCCTCCATGCGTATTTATGATAACAGCATCGATTGGCAGGGTGGCGCTGCGCCGTGCCGCTTCGACTTTTTCGGTCAAATCGTCTCTTCCTGAAGCCCAGATGGGAATAATTTGATAATATCTGGAGAGCTCTTGAAAAAATGTTCTGTTATTAGCTAGTTGATCAAAGATGGCCCCATTCCAATCATCTATTGGGAGAATGAGGAATATTGATTTGGAAGGGGTTCCGGCAGGCAAACTGGACAGAATTTCCCCCAGTTCGGTTTTTTTTCTTTCAAGCAATGATTTCTTTTCTTGGAGAATTTTTTCCTTTTGCGTTGCTTTTTGGCATAAGGAGTAAGATTCTGAAATACTCAGTCCGGTGAACAAGATTGAGGAAATCAGGAACGCCACAGCCACAGATGTTTCTTGGACTGAGACTTTGCAGTCATCTATAATGCAAATTTCCCGGGTGGGGTTTCTAAGTGTTTCGTTTACGATCACTCCACCGATTGCGGAAACAATAGAACTACAGAAAGGAGTTATAAAATATTTGAGCTTGTTGCAGGACAAGTTGCGAGCGCCTTCTAGGGTGCGTCTTGGTATTTGAGAAGCCTTTTCAAGCATCCATGAACAAGCGCTTTTTGAATTAGATATCATTGTTGATATTGTCACGGCGTAGGTATTTTATATTAATTGTATATTTATTTTGTTAATTTTTACTTTTATTTTGATTAATATGTTATTTAAAGAAAATTCGCAAAATAAATTATTTAATGAAAAAACAGAACCGGGAGATGGTTCTTTTTGAAACTGCTTGAAGGGGCTATGAACCTATTAAGTCAAAGAGAGAGAAAGGCAAAGTAGCGGCGGAGCACTTCGGCGTCGCGGAGCGGCTCTCCGAAATGGGGGTCGTGGCCTCCTTCGGCTTTCGGCTCCAGAATCAGGTCGGTTCCCCCAATTCTTTGGGCAGCGCGGGTCAGACGGTCGATCGTGTCGGCCGGAACGGTTTTGTCCCCTTCGCTCATGATGAGGCAGGTGCGCGACGGCCCCGGCTCAAGACTTTCAAGGCGGCGTAGTGTGTCGAAGTGGGCGCCGTCCCTCTCGATCGCCCCGAGTCCGCAAAGGCCGATTTTATTTGCAGGCCAGGTCTGGTTGGCGACGATCGCCTCCAGAGAAGGAGGTGTATGCATCATCACGACGTCGAGTCCGTCCTGGTGGTGCAGCTCTTTGAGGCGGCTGACGACGAACGTCGCCCGGCAGGAGCCCATCGCCTTGATCTGCTGCGGAGCAAAGCCCGCTGCCCGAACCGCCTGATAGGCCGCTTCGGCGTCTTCGAAGAACCCTTTTGCGTTGATTTTGGGGCGCCAGTCGAAAACGGCGTAGCTGAATCCGGCAGCGAGGTGGAGGCCGATGAAGGCCTTGTCCATCGGGATCGAACGGCCAAAGCCCTGGCAGCGGAGGACGCATTTGTTTTCCGCTCCGGGAACAGGCGCCGGAATGCGGAACGCCCGCCCTTCTTCCTGGAACCACTCGGGGAACATCTTAAAGTCTTTGAGCCGCTGCAGCCTCGGCCAATCGGCGTCGCTGCGCGGACGGATCCATTCGCCGTCGCGCACGCCGCCGTTGTCTGCGATCCACTGGTTGAACCGCTCCGGCGTGAAGAGCGCCCACTTCAGTTCGACGCCGTCGGCTGTCCGGATCGTCCTCATTTCGGCGAATTCGGTTAAAAACGCCTCGCTCCGCTTCAGGCGGGCCGGGTCGAACGCGTCGAGCTTGTTCGGGATTTTCTGGGTTTTCATCCAGAGGTTGACGATGCCGCGCGCGATCGGGGTCATGAAGGAGCGCGAACAGCGGCCCTGCAGGGCGGCGTCGCGGAAGACGCAGATCTTCAAAAAGTATCCAGCGATCGGCTCGAACAGCTTTTTGAATACGCCCCCTACCGCGGCGGCGGTTTTTTTCCACGCTTCGGCGATCGGTTTAAAACAGGTTGAAATTCTGCTTGGCGCGGCCTGGATAGCTTGGGTCATAAAAATCCTTAATAATTTAGGGGCAGCATTTTAGCAGAAGACCAATTTTCTAGTGCCTTTTCGAGAGCTCTTTTTGTAGGGCGGCCTCCGAGAGGCGCGGGGCGAGAAGGCTTAAGAGCCTGAGAAGCCGGAAGATCCAGCCGATCCGGCAGACGGTTTTCCCCCGCTCGATTTGGCGCCAGATCGCCTCGGCGCAGGCGTCCGGGCTGATCGCGAAGGGGTGGCGGTACGGTTTTTGGCGCGAGGCGAAGGGGGTGTCGAGAGAGCCGGGCAGCGCGGCGAGAATCCGGATGCCATAGGGGCGCATTTCCGCGTCGAAGCTGCGGGAAAAAGAGGTCAGAGCGGCTTTTGCGGCGGCGTAGACGGCCATCGACGGGGCCGAAATATCTCCTGCGATCGAAGAGACGTTGAGGATCGCGCCCGGTTTATTGCGGGAGCGGAGCGCGCGGGCCGCCTCGATAGAAATTTCGATCGCGGCGGCGGCGTTCACTTCGAAAACGTCTTTCTGGTTCGCATCGAGCGCGGGGCCGTAGAGGCAAAAGCCGGCATTGTTGATCACCAAATCGGGCGCTTTTTCCTCAAGGATCTTGAGAAGGGGAGTCCGGTCTTTGGCCAGATCGCACTCTTTCCGCGTGATCGGAAGGACCTGAATTCCCTTTGAAGCGAGCAGGCGGCAAAGGGCTTTGCCGAGTCCTCCCGAGGCTCCTGTAACAAGGGCCAGCTCGAATTTCACTTGAGGCAATCCTTCTGGAACCGTTCTACGAGGATTTGGAGGCGCTTGTCGCAGGAGGCAATCGCAGATGCGACGTCTTTCGGTTCTTTTTCCATTGTTTCAGCGTAGATTTTCACTTTGGGTTCTGTGCCCGAAGGACGGATCACCAGCTTGCTTCCGTCGGCAAGCCAAAAGCGGAGCACATCGGATTTCGGCAGATCGAGATCTTCCGTTTTCCCTGTTTTGAGGTCGGTGGTTTTCCGCGCGAGATAATCTTCCAGAGAGATGACTTTCTGCCCGCCGATTTCAGCCGGGGGATTCGTGCGGAGCCGTTTCATGAGCGAGAGCATCTGCTCCATCCCCTCCTGGCTCTCTGCGAAGGCAAGGTTCGTCAGCGATTCGCGGTGGACGCCATATTTTTTGTAGATCTGATGGAGCCGGTCGACGAGCGTCAAGTTCTGCTTTTTCGCGAGCGCCGCCGTTTCCGCGATCAGGCACGAGGCCGAAATCGCGTCTTTATCGCGCACGAATGTCCCGAAGAGAGATCCGTACGACTCTTCCGCGCCGAAAATAAACTGGTAGCCGTCGAACGCTTTTTCCCAGAGGGCGATTTTCTCGCCGATGTATTTAAATCCAGTCAGCACATCGATGCATTTGCCGCCAAAGGCTTCTGCAATCGAGCGGAAGAGTTCGGTTGTGACGATGGTTTTTACGAAGGCAGCGTTTTCGGGCAGCTCGCCCCGCGCCGCAAGGCAGGAGCAGATGTGATGGAGGCAGAGGCATGCCGTCTGGTTTCCTGTGAGCCGCACCGGATTTTTTCCATCGAGCGCCACTGCGCCCACCCGGTCGGCATCGGGATCGGTGGCGATGAAGACATCGGCTCCTTCTTTGAGCAGCTGCTCCGTTCCCATTTTGAGCGCTTTTTCCTCTTCGGGATTCGGAGAGCGGACTGTCGGGAAATTGCCGTCGAGGGAAGCTTGCGGCTCCACGAGCGACACATGCGGATAGCCCCACTCTTTTAAAGCGGCAGGGACGAGCCGGATGCCGGTGCCATGCAGGTTCGAATAGACGATTTTTACTTCTGTTCCTCCCAAGTCCGGCGATAGCTGCAGCTCTTTCAGACGGCTTAGGTAGGCGGCGTCGAGTTCTGCGCCGATTTCCTTGAATTCGGTTCCCAGCCTGATCTGTTCGGGGCTGTGGATTTTCGCCGCTTCTTCCATGATGCCGCTGTCATGCGGCGGCACGACCTGGCATCCGTCGCTCCAATAGACTTTGTAGCCGTTGTACTCGGGCGGGTTGTGGGAGGCGGTGATCATGATGGCGGCGCTGCAGCCGAAATAGCGGCACGCGAAAGAGACGAGCGGCGTCGGGCAGATCGTTTTCGAAAGGAGCGCGCGGATCCCGTTGCCCGCAAGAACGCGCGCGGTTTCTTCCGCGAATTCTCTGGAGTGGTTCCTCACATCGTAGCCGATGAAAACCGAATGCCCTTTTTCCGGTTCCGGCTGCCGCTTTAAATAATTGGCGAGCCCTTGCGTCGCGGCGCCGATGGTGAACCGGTTCATCCGGTTCGTTCCGACGCCCATCACCCCGCGCATTCCCCCCGTTCCGAAGGAAAGATCTTTGAAAAAAGCGTCGGAAAGTTTTTTCGGATCGGCTGTAAGAAGCTTTCTGATTTCTTCTTTTACTTCAGGCGCAAAGGGGCCTTCCAGCCAGGCGTTGATTCGTTTTTGGGCAGCGGGATCCATCAGGCAGCTCAATCCATTTTTGGAAAAAGTTATACCCGATCTCCTCGAAACGTCGAAAGGATTTTATGTTCGACGATACCGTTTAGCTTCTAATTCCGGAGTCTTATGCTCAGTCAAACGGTTTGCAGAACGCAAGTCCAGCTTGGGCAAAGGTCCTTTTAGGTGGTTTTTTAGAAACAGGAGGCCCTGGCGTGCGAAACATGCAGAAGGAACTTCTTGCAGTTGTCCGGATTTAAAACAGAAGTGGTGAGACTTAAGGTTTGCATCGTTATCTTTGTAAAATTTTTGCGAACACCGCATGCATTGCTTTACAGTTCTTTCAGCTTTTTGAGCATTCAGCCCGAGCCGTCCTACTGCGGAATATTCATCCGAGCCTTCGATTTCATATATTCTGGAAATCCCGTTAAGTCCTATTTTTCTGGAGGAGCGGATCAGATTCAAATCAATACGTAGAGAAGAATGTTGTACTGTCCCTGAGTTGTTAGACGATGTGTTAATCGACATGTATGTTATCTCCTTAGGTGGTTCCGATATATGATAGAGAAATATTATTTATTTTATATAGATTGTCGTTAAAGAATCGATTAGTTCGTTTTGTGAAGGCGCGTGGCGAGGAGATCGATTTGCTGCGCGATCCGGCCCATCCCTATAGGCAGGCGGTCTTTTCCAACCTGGTAGTAGCGGATCCCCAGACCTTTCATCTCGGCCATTTGAGCTGCGGCGTTTGCTGCGTGCAGCACCTCGAGAGCGTAGACTGGAGCCCCGTTTTGATTGGAGATGTTCGGAATCGAAATGCAATAGGCGATCAGCTCTTTATTGCAGTGCGTGCAAAACATTTGATGATGTGAATGCGGCGAGAAATTGGGAATTTTCGAAGCCATGGGTCGGTCTTTTCGTTAGAGGGTGAAGTTTTGATCGAGGAGATTGTCGAGGTAGGTGAGGCACTGCTCCTGGATGATGAGCGAGGGGACGGCGGGCGCGTCGGGATGATTGATCCCTTCGCAGCGCTGGGCCGCTTCGTCCCAGTCTTCCGGTTCGCGCAGGTGCTGGATCCACCACGGAAACGTTTTGCATTGGGTGGGGCGCGCGTCATAGACAGAGCACTGGTTGTCTTTCAGGAAAATGCAGTCGTAGGTTTTCGGCCTGTCGAGAAGAGCGTACTGGTCTTCGACGAGGCGGGTGTATTTCCGGGCGAACTCTTCGCGGGAGAGTTTGAAATGCTCAGCGAGGCGGTCGAGGTCCATGGACGAGAGATAGACGTAGCCGGGAGAACCCGTGCAGCATTTGCCGCAGCCTGTGCATTTGAATCGAAGCCCGTCTTCGAACCACGGTTCGTTTTTCGTTTCTACTTCCATTCGAATTCCTCTCTCCGGTCGGGGGTCCAGCCTTCGATCCACTTGTACGATTGAACGGTGCAGCCTCTCTCTTTCAGGTCGATGAGATTCCAGGAGGCGCGTTTTGTCTGCGTGCAGCTACCGCTGTCGAGAACGATCGGCAGTCGGCTCGGCTGGAGATCGGCGATGGTGTTCCGGTGGGTGTGGCCGTTCATATAGAGGCGGATGCGCGGGTCCTGTTCGATCAGAGCCCGCAGCGCTTCTCTTCTGACAAGCTGTCTGCGCGGCTCGTCGTTTGAGAAGAAGGGAAAGTGGTTCAAGAGGATGATCGAATCGGACTCTGGGATCAGGCTGAGGACTTCCTTCAGGTAGCTTTCGAGTTTTTCAGAGAAGAGCCCTTCGGAAGAGTAGGGGTTTGTCGCAAGGGCAGTGTCGAGGGCGACGAGCCACCATCCAGGGGAAAGGCGGTGCGCTTCAACTCCCTGATCTTTCAGGGTAAAAAAATCGACAGGCTGGGCGATCTCTTTCCGCTGGGTTGCGAAATAGCGGTAGAAGTGTTTGTTCCTATCGCTCCGGTAGGTGTACTTGTCGTGGTTGCCGGGAATGGCGATCCAGGGCTGGGAAACCCGCTTTACGAAATCGGCGGCGATTTCGAACTCTTCGGGGAGCGCGGTCGTCGTAAAGTCGCCGCCGAAAACGACCCAGTCTACCTTCAGCGAACGAAGGAGAGCGGGAAGCGGGGCGAGCGGAGCCGTGGAGAACTCGTTTTTCCTTAGGAAAAGCCAGTTCAGCGTGCCAAGAATTCTTTTAGACAAAAGACGTAAAGGATTCCAGCTGAGAGCGGTGAAATGGAAGTCGGAAAGCTGGGCAATTCGCAGATGGAATCCTTTTTTCCAAGGATTATACCATCATCCTCAAATTCTGGGCGTCTTTTTCTTCGAAGAGCGCGCGTGCTTGGGGGCCGCTTTGTTCCGGTCGAAGATGGGAACCCGCTTCTTCATCCGCTTATTCCGCTCTTCTGGAGTGGGGTCGGATGGGGTGCGGGAAAGCCGCTCGGCTTTTGTCGCTCTCTTGACCTGCTTTTTCAGCTCCCGTTCGGTCTGTTTTCTGGGAGGAATATCCGGCAGCTCCAACTCATTATCCCGTTCTTCTCGACGGACTGAGCGGATCACCTTGCGGTTGAGCTTCTTGATATGATGAGGCAAATCTTTCATATTCAACTCCCATTTTTATAATATAAAATCGAACTGTTTAATTGTATTTAATTCTTTAAAACATTCTCCTTAAGCTTATTGATTACTCCTTTTGTTGTAATGAATTTCTTCCAGTGGGTCTCCCGGAGCCTCGCCCCTTTCCAGTTGGGGAGCCAGGCGGGGGGAGAGGCGATCTCCCCGAGGTGCCAGCCCGGGCGCCAGAACCTCATTTGTTTCTCATCGCGTCCTATGATCAGATGGGGGATTTTGAGGCACGAGGCAATATGGCCGGGACCCGAATCGTTCCCGATAAAAAATCCCGATTCATAGATGAAACTGGCCAAATCTTCGAGCGTAGAAAGTTCGGGACCGCCCCATTCGAGCCGCTCTGCCGAAGGGAGGGTAAAAGCCGGCTCGTATCCTTCTTCCTTCAGCCATTTTGCGACGGCGAGGAATTTGGCGCGGCTCCAGTTCTTCTCGGGGTCGGCGCTCGTCGGATGGATCGCGACCCGCTTTGGGTGCTTCCGGTGGACGAGGCCAGAGGGCGGCTTCATTCCATTTTCATCTCCGGCATCCTCGAGCCGGAACAGGGCTTTCACTGCGGCGCGGACATTCTGCACCATCGTCCGATCCTGATCGCACACAAAATCGTAGCCGAGTCTTAAAGGACCGTGCTTGGAGACGACGTGGCTCCCGTAAAATGTGTAGACGGGACGGGGGAGCGAATGGATTTTCCGCGCTTTGGGGGTGTTGTCGTGCTGCAGGAAGACCGCATCGAACTCTTGCAGCGACTCTTCGATCTGGTTTAATTGCGGTTGTCTGGCGAAGCTGCAGCCCTGGAACCAGTTGCCGAAACCCGGTAAATGGTTGCTGAACGTCGTAACGTGGAAGCCGTGCATGCGGAGCTGATGCGCGGCGATTTGCAAGATCAGGGCGTCCCCGATTCCTGGTGCGCAGATAACGGCGATCCGGCTCATACGCTTGCCTCTTTGAGAGAGGAAGGTTATAGCACCATCCGCAATTTAGCGATCCAATTAATATAATTTCGGCTGGAAGACGATCGATTTGGCCGAGAGAGGGGGAAGGTTGAGGAGGAACGCGGATGATTCGAATGGTTTGCACTCGAGCATCCCGTTCATGATGTTGATCGCGCTGGACTGGCGCAGTTCGCTCCTTTCGATCGCTTCGTGCGCGCACGCGGAGCCGAAATTGACGCCGAGGAGATGGATCTTTCCCATTGCAGGGAGCCTGTGGATGAGGAGAATCACAGATGGAGACGAGGCAGGCAGCACTTCGAGGAGTTCTCCGTTCGCGATGTTCCATTCGATCCGGGCGGCGAGGATTCTCTTCAGTCCGGAGGCGAAGGAATAGGTGTTTTTGAGCTGAATGGGCAAACTCGGGTAGAGCGTCGTCTCGTTGCAGCCGAGAAGATCGAAAGGTTCTTTCTGGTTCGGGAGCGCGCCGAGAAGATCCGAAACGGAAAAGGAAAAGGCTCCCGGCTGCATCGCATAGAAAAAGGCGAGGAGGAGGTGAAGTTCCTCGATCTGGTCTTTCGATTTCCGGAAGTCTTTTTCGTTTAAAGCTGCAGCGCAGTATCCAGGCCAGGTGGAGAGAGGGATTCTGTCCGATTTTCCCTCGCCGAGGCGCAGCACGTCTTCTTTGATAAGCCGTTTGCGCAGCACCTCGCCCGTCAGCGTCTCTTCATAGTAGCGGAGCCTTTTTTTCGGATGGAGGAGCAGCTCGGTCCATTCGACGGAGAATGCGTCGAGCGGCTGGAGCGTGTGGACGAGCCGCTTCGGCTGGATTCCTGCATCGAGGAACAGGCGGTAAGAGAGCCGGAGCGCTTCGGCGTCGCGGGTCAAAAGCGCGTGGAGCAGCGAAGTTTGGGTGAGGTTGTCGAAGAGGAGATCCCCGCTCGCATCGCAGAAGCTTGAAAGGCCGCCTGAAACCGATTGAACCGAAAATGCCCCCATCTTTCGTAAGCTAAGGGCCAGCGTTTCTTGGGCAAAAGGGGCGATCGAACCATTCAGGCAGAAAACCTTCTGTCCGAGCCGGTAATAGGAGTCGAGGCTGTCTCCTGCAGCGATCCGGAACGAAGCGTAGGAAGGATCGATCCAGTCGAGGAGCGGATTGTCGCTGCCCTCTTTCAGGTAGATCCATCTTCGCGCCTTCCCGTCGGCGCAGTCGACGCGGGGCGTTGCGTTCCAGTCGCTTGTTTTAGTAAACGGAGACTGCTTTTCAGGGACATAGCCTCTTTTTGCCAGCTCCTGCAGCATCAGCCACGGAATATTCGCAAAAGTCTGGTCTTTCGGAACGGGAGGGAGAAGCTTCCAGTCATTCTTGTCGATCTCGACCATCCGGTAGAGGCCGGGATAGTCTCCCACATTTTTCAGCGCGAGGGAAAAATCGGGTCCGATTCCTGTTGCGGAGCCGACGCTATCGCCGATGAGTACAAGCCCTTTTTTCTGCAGAAGGCAGGCGAGGTCGGTCCATTCCGCTTCGCTTCCCCAGGCAGGATCGAGGGCGATCGAGGTCCGCTCCGCTCCGCCCTGTTTCAGGCCGATCATCCGGACAGCCCGCACGCCCATCTCTTTCAGCGCGTCCCAGAGAAATTCTGACTGAAGCGCCTGAAACACAGTCCCTTCGCACGCGGGGGCGATCTCTTTCAAGTCGATCGTGAACCAGTTCGGGGCGAGCGAAAGACAGGGCGCTGTCTGCGGGAACGGGGAGGGGGGAGGAGCTTTGGCGATTTCGGAGGCGTATTTTTTCGAGATCTGCTCAGCCTGGCAGAGCATCGGCTGCGCGTCGGCAGCAAGGGAGAGGGGGAGTAAAAGACAGGGAAGGAGCCTCATGACCTCTGGATACCGCTCCAGGGCCAGCCCTGTCAAGAAAAAGGGGCGCGGGGCGCCCCTTTGACTAACAATTATTCTTCGTCGGCGTTGGCGATCAAAGCCTCGGAGAGAAGGACGATCCCCGCCATCGAGACGGCGTGGGTCAGGCTGAATTTCACCACTTTGGCCGGATCGATGACGCCGGCTTTAAGGAGGTCTTCCACCTTCTCCGTAAGAGCGTTGAATCCGAAGTTCTTCTCTGCGCTGAGCGCCTCTTCCAGAACGACTGAGCTATCGAACCCGGTATTGGAGACGATCTGCTTGAAAGGAGCCTCGCACGCCTTCAGAAGAATCTGCGCGCCCACTTCCTCTTCTTTCGAAAGCTTCAGTTTGGCGCAGGCGCGGCTGGCTCTCAGGAGAGCGACGCCGCCGCCGGGAACGATTCCGTCTTCGAGGGCCGAGCGGGTCGAGTTGAGGCTGTCCTCATACATCTGCTTTTTCTTTTTCATCTCCGACTCGGTGGGCGCGCCCACTTTGATTACGGCGACGCCGCCGGAGAGTTTCGCTTTCCGCTCTTCGAGCTTCTCTTTGTCGTAGTTCGAAGTCGTATTTTTGATCTCCGCGTCGATCTGCGCGATCCGGGCTTTCACTTCTTTCAGATCGCCCTGGCCGCCGACAACGGTTGTCTTTTCTTTATCGATCGTAATCTGGTCGGCGGATCCGAGGACGTCGGCTTCCGCTTCGCGCAAAAGCAATCCTTTCTCTTCCGTCACGACTTGCGCGCCAGTCAGGATCGCGAGATCCTCCAGCATCGCTTTGCGCCGGTCGCCGAAGCCGGGAGCTTTCACAGCCGCCACTTTCAGCGTGCCGCGCAGTTTGTTGACGACGAGCGTAGAGAGGGCGTCTCCTTCGATCTCGTCGGCGATGATGAGCAGTTCTCTTCCTGCCGCTGCCGTTTGCTGCAGAAGCGGGAGGATTTCCTGAATCGAAGAGATCTTCTTGTCGGTGATCAGGACTGCCGCATTCGACATTTCGACGGTGAGTCTATCGGCGTTCGTGCAGAAATAGGCGCTGACGTAGCCTCTATCGAACTGCATCCCCTTGACGATTTCGATCGAAGTTTCGGTTCCCTTCCCTTCTTCGATCGCAACGACGCCAGCCTTGCCCACTTTTTCGAAGCATTCGGCGATTTTTTCTCCCACTTCTTTGTTGCCGGAAGCGGAAACCGTGGCGATGTTCCGGGTGTCTTGGCTGTTTTTCACAGCGAGCGAAAGGGCGTCGATCTCTTTGAGCACCGTCTCAAGCGCTTTGTCCATTCCGCGCTTGATGGCGATCGGGTTTGCGCCGGAGGCGATGTTCTTCACGCCGCCCTGCACCAGCGCGCGGAGGAGGATGATTCCCGTCGTCGTGCCGTCGCCCGATTTTTCCTTGATTTTCGCGGCGACTTCTTTCCCCATCGAGACGCCCATGTTGAGGAAGGCGTCTTTCAGTTCGACGTCTTTGGCGATGCTGTTCCCATCGCTTGTGATCGTGGGAGATCCCCACGAGGCTTGAAGGCCTACGTTCCGTCCGCGGGGTCCGAGGGTGATCGCAACGACATCGGCGAGTTTGTCGATGCCGTCTTTCAGGGCGTTTCTCGCCTCTTCTTCGAATATAATGTCTTTCGCTTTGGTCATAGATTCCTCTCTTTTAGTATTTCGTAGAGCCCGATCAAAGTCAGATCAGGCTCGAATGCATCGATGGCTTCTTTCAGGTCGCCCTTCAGACTTTTGTCCAGCGCAAGCCCGCCCGTCGCGACAACGGCCGCTTTGGGGTAGCTTCGCTTCATCTCCGCAGTTAATTTCTCAATCGCTCCCACAAGCCCCCAGTAGACGCCGCTCTGGATGTTCCCCACTGTGGAAGGAGAAATCGGCGCGCGTGGTTTTTTCACTTCGACAAGAGGGAGCTTGTCTGTCCATTGGTGGAGCGCTTCGGCGGAGATCCGCGCTCCGGGATAAATCGCCCCGCCCAAAAACTTCCGCTCTTTCGACACGACATCAAACGTCACAGCCGTTCCCATGTCGACGACGATCGCATCCTTTCCCGGAAAGAGCGCCAGCGCGCCATAGGTATTTGCGATCCGGTCGATCCCCACTTCCTCGGGCTTTTCCACCTGGAGCTTCACCGAAAGGTCTACATGGCTCACTTTCGAGAAGGGGATTTTCAGATTCTTCAACACTCTCTCGGCCGTCTTCCCCGCATTGAAATTATCCGAGCCGATCAACGCCACTTCCACCGCCGCCTCCGCAAGCGCTTTGCGGAGCGCCGCCGGATCAAGCGGCCTGGACGGCAGGCGGAACTTTTTTTTCAGCTTCTCTTTTTTGAAAAGACCGGCGGAGAGGAAGCTGTTTCCGATATTCAGCACCAGTTCCATCAGCCGATCCTCAGCGATATATCGAGCGCCGGCGCCGAATGGGTGAGCGCCCCGATTGAAATCCCATCGACGCCTGTTGCCGCATAGTCTGCGATCGTCGCAAGCGTGATTCCGCCGGAGGCCTCCAGAAACGCCCGTTTTTGGTTCAGCCTTACAGCTTCCCGCACCTCATTCGGCGTCATATTGTCGAGCAGGATCGCGTCGGCCCCCGCATCCAGAGCCGCTAAAACCTGCTCGGGCGATCCGATCTCCACTTCGACCCGGGCGCCCGGATGCCTCAGCTTCGCGCTTCCGATGCAGAAAAGAAGCGGGGCCTGCGACTCCCGCGCCGCCAAAATCAGATGGGTGTTTTTGATCAAAATCCGATCCGCCAGATGGAGCCGGTGGTTCATACCGCCGCCGATCCGCACCGCATATTTTTGGAGATTTCTCAAGCCCAGCAGCGTCTTTCTCGTATCCAGAATCCGGCAGCCGGTTCCTCTTGCCGCCTCGACGCAGAGCGCCGTCAGCGTCGCTACGCCCGTGAGGTGCTGCAGAAAATTCAGCGCCACTCTCTCGGCGCTGAGCACCGAGCGGGCCGGCCCGTAGACTTGAGCCAAAACGGTTCCCTTTCTGCATTTCTCCCCTTCGCGGGCCAGCACCTGCACTTCGATGCGCGGGTCGTGCAATTGGAAAATCCAGGGGATGAACCGAAGGCCCGCAATACAGCCGTCCTGCTTCAGAAGCAGATGGCTCCGCGTCCATACGTCTTCGCCGACGCACGAGAGCGAGGTCAGATCCTCATGGGCGAAATCTTCCGCGAAGGCTCGGAGAACGAGGGATTCGAGTTCCGAAAGGGGAAAGTCAAAAAAATCCATAGAACATAGGAGTCTATCCGAAGCCCTGAATTTTTAGAAGGGAGAGGAGAAATAACAGGATCGGCAGGATCGGGCAGGATGGGAGATTAGGATTTATGGATTTGGTTGTAGAGAGTGCGCTTTGGCATGTTTTTTAACTTGGCCGCCTGTTTGACGGCTTCTTTCAGTGAGAGGCCGTGGTAATCGACCAGCAACTGGATGAGTTCTTCCGGAGAGAGATCGTCAGGGGGAGAGCCTTCGCCGACCAGAAGGACGATTTCCCCCTTCGGAGGATGGGCTCGGAAGTGTTCAAGGAGAACGGAGGCTTTGTCCCGCCTGCATTCCTCGAAAGTTTTGGTCATTTCGCGGGCGACCGCCGTATCCCGATCAGGGTCGACAGCGCAGATATCTTCGAGCGTTGAGACGAGCCTTTCGGGACTTTCGAAGGCGATCGTTACGCCCGGATAGGAAAGGGCGCATTGGAGAGCCTCGGATCCTTTTTTGGGGAGGAAGCCGATGAATTGGAAACGGGCCGCATCAAAACCGCTCAAAACCAAAGCCTGGATGAGGCTGCAGGGGCCGGGGATCGCCGTGTAGGGAATCTTCCGGAGCCGGCAGGCGTCGACGAGGATCTGGCCTGGATCGTTGATGCAGGGGGTTCCCGCGTCGGAGACGAGAGCCAGATGGCGGCCCGCTTCCAGTTCGCCTAAAATTTTTTCGAGGAGCTGCTTCTCGGTGAATTTATGGTAGGCGGTCAGGGGTTTCCGGATGCCGTACCGGTCGAGGAGGATCGAGGTGCGGCGGGTGTCTTCGCAGAGGATCGCGTCGCAGGAAGAGAGAGTCTCGAGGGCTCTCTTGGAGAGGTCGTCGAGGTGGCCGATGGGGGTGGAAACAATAGAAAGCAAAATATTCACTCTGGAGAGGAAAAGGTGGCACTCAGATTCGAACTGAGGGATGGAGGCTTTGCAGGCCTCTGCCTTACCACTTGGCTATGCCACCGAAATGGCGTCCATTATGCTCGAAAAGCAAATAGG
>CAYPZU010000038.1:0-20369 GCA_964415395.1 uncultured bacterium | reverse complement strand
AAACTGGGGCGAGTCGCTCATCGAATGAACGAGGTAATAGGCGGCGTCGATCTCATCTGGAATTCCAGAAAGAGTCGACAGGTTCAGAAGATCTCCCTCGACGATATGGATCTGCGCCCTGAATTTCTCTGGAATATCGATCCGATACCGGCTCCGGACAAGCGCATAGATCTCATGCCCTGCTTCCGCAAGGCGCGGAAGCAGGCGGGTGCCGATATAGCCGTTAGCCCCCGTGAGAAGGATTCTCACCAGAACTTCTTCGCCCAGTGGGTATCGGTTTTCTCAACCCACTTGTTGCTCCGGATCTCTCTCCACACGGTCCGCTCAATCTCGTTTGGATCGTCGATGTCAAGCCAAAGAGCGCAATCCCACTCTCCTGTCGTGCTCCACGCCTGCTTGATCGACTTGGTGTTTTTCCACGCCTCGAGAGCGTCTTCAGGAGCTCCCTGCTTCCACTTGATCCACACCCAGGCTCCCCAATGAGGGTTCCATGCTTTCTTCGCTTCGACTGCCATGACGGCCTCCCTGTTTTCCTTCCTGCATATTCGATCCCGGAATCCATTTCAAGAGAAGAATTGATGTTATTTCCCTTTTCCATAGAATGCGGGAAAAGAGGAGATCATGCCGGACGCGCTCTACGGGCTTTCGATTTGGGAAATTGCGGTGATCGGCATCGGCGTCCTCTCCCTCGTATTCCTCGCCCTGTTGATCCGCGCCCAGCGCAAAGTGAACCTCCTCTCGCAGGAAGTCCACGTTTTCGAAGAGGAGTACAAGCGGAAAATCTATGCTGCCGAGGAACACCTCATGGAGCAGCAGGAAAAGCTCGCGAAGGAGAAGCGGCACGCGATCAAGGAGAAAGAGAAAGAGCTCGACGAAAAGCGGGAAAAATTCGTCGAGAGCCTGAAAGAGCTGAAAGAGGAAAACCGGCGCGAAGTCGAAAAGATGGAAGAAGAGTACCGGAAGAAGACGCAGGAGCTTCTGGAGCGGAAAGAAGAAGAGAAAGAAGAGATCCGCGAGGAGAAGGAAAAAATCCTCGAAGAGCTGGAAGAGTACCTGAAAGACCTCAGGCAGAAGGCGCAGAAAGAGATCGCCAAGATGCACGACAAATACGAGAAGGCGATCGAACTTTTGCAGGAAGAAAACGCTAAAGTGATCGACCAGATGAACCGGATGGCCATCCTGCAGAAACAGTCGAAGCCCCTTCCCCAGAGGAAGGAGCGGGAACGGTTCAATCCCGAAGACGATTACCGCAAACGCCTCGCCCTCAACGCCGACGAGATCAACCATCTGAGAAGCCAGGTCAAAACCCTTGAACAGAAAAGGGAGCAGGATCTGGCGAAGGCCCAGGAAGAGATCGAAGACCTCCGGAAAAAGCTCAAATTTCTCGACCTCCGCGGCTAATCCGGCAGCTCAACAACACATAAACAATTCATTACAAGCCACTTAATATCAAATTTAGCCAAACACCAGAAAAACTATCTATCCCAATTAATATAATTAATTGATAAATAATAAATATTTAATTATAATATTATCAATTAATTAAAGGCTTAATTATGTCTATTCTTTCCTCAAAACCAGCGGGGCTTCCTACTGAAAAGAGAGCCGGCCATCCAAGCCAGAAAGCTTGGGCCTCTTCCCTTAAAAAAGGAACGCTGAAGCCAGCTATAAACAAGAAAAAACCAGAGCCCAAAGTCGTTCAAGCCGTCCTCCAACCGGTTCACACTTCTAAGAAACACCTGGCCGGCGTTCAGGTGATTCGCCATTTCGGATCCGTTGAAGAATTACTCCCCAAAAAAACGACCCTGGCCTCCCAGCCTTATTTCGCGCCCAAACCAAAACCGAAAGTTTCAGCCACTATCCATTTTACGCCCGCTCCCCGGTTTGAGCCGGAACCCCCTATCTCTTTAGAGACCGCTCCCCAGACTCTCGCCCCTTCCGATCCGGCTGATTTGGAACCCGCTTTCACACCGGAAACAGCTCCCTGGGCTGAAGCTCTCTTACCGCTTGAGATGCCTTCTTTCGACGAAATCTTTGGATCGGCCCATAAGCCCCGACCTTCCCGAGAGCGGATCATGATCAGCAACCCCCACGTCGCGCAAGTTCTGTTCGGACAGCACACGGTTCTGCGCGAAATGCTCCCCGAAGCGCCTGAAATCGTACTTGATTCGACAGTTGGGTGGGGAAGAGACTGCCGCGTCTGCCTCCCTTCCGGAGAGCACTTAATTCCAGAATACATCCCTGAGCACGACTTGCCGGAAACCAGAGCCCGCTGCATGCTCTCTGAAGAAGATGAACATTTTCATCATCAAAGTCTAATAGGACGAGGGTTCAGCCTCGAATACCGCTCAGCTGCGATCGCCCATGCGCAGGATCAGGGTGTCAAAGTCAAATTGGCTAGAAGCTGCATCGAAGGGGGCAATTGCCGGATCTTCCGCGCCACCGATGGAAAACATCGCGCTCTTGTCGGGAGAAACAGCATCCTTTTGACTGCCATCGCACTCGAAAAGCAAGGTGAATTCAACTCGCAGAACTTCCGCGAATTCGCAAAAGACTATGCAGCCCGGATAAAGACCCCTTCTCTAGATTCGATGAGAATCGCGAGAAACCTCCGCCTCTTTGAAGAAGACAAGAGAAACTGCGAGCCCGGCCTTCCCGATAGCCCGCAGCCCGGATCGCGCACACTTACAAAAGGAGGCAGCATCGCAGAACTCGTGAAGTATTGGGATGATGCGCTTGAATTCGAAGCCCGTATTGAGATCGCTAAACGAGCGATTGCCAACGATCTCGGGATTCCTTTAGAACACATCGCTTTTCTTGCCCAGGGGCAATTCCATATCGACCTGGAATGCTTCAACGGATCCGGAGACGCCGTCTTCGTCCATAGCGAGCAGGAATCAATCAACCTCCTTCTCTCTCTCCGTCGAACCGTCCGCGGCAAAGACGCGGAGCTGCTAGACAAATACATCGAAACCGCAAGAGCGAGACTTCCTCTTTCCGAAAAACTCCTTGCGGCGAATAAACAGGCCATCGAAGCGATCGGATGCAAAGCGGTTCCAACCGCAGGAAATTTTGAAACGGAAGGAAGCCGGGTCAACTTCATGAACAGCGTCCTTGTCATGGAAGGCGAAGAGCAGGTCCTGATGACGAACGGGGTCGAAAATCGGCCTCTGAACCACTTCCTCAAAGCCGATTTCCAGGGCCGGGTCGAAGACCACTGCCCGACGCTGAAAATCCTCTTCGTCGCCGACCAGACAGCCCTTCTGCAGCACGAACTATCGGAAAATTTTGGCGGACTCCATTGCATGACCTGGAAGAACCCCGTAGACTAGAATAGGCGTCTCTTCCAGAATGGGCAGGAATGGACGCAGCCTATCCCATCGAAATCATCGCCCACCGGGGAGACCGGAGCCGGTTTCCTGAAAACACGCTCCCCGCCTTTCAATCCGCGATCGACGCAGGAGCCACGGGACTCGAACTCGACCTCCTGATCACAGCCGACCATCAAATCGTCATCCATCACGATTTCTCCCTCAATCCGGACCTCTGCACCGCAGACAACGGATCGGAACTGACTGAAACCCCGCTTATCTATTCTCTTCCGCTCTCGTTTCTCAAAACTCTCGACTGCGGCAGGAAAACCGATCCCCGATTCAAAGGCGTCCGCATCCCCACTCTCAGAGAACTGTTTGATCTTTGCGGCTCCCGCCCCGACATTCTCCTCAACCTCGAGCTCAAGTGCGAGCCTCTGCTCACTCCGCTACCCGAACTGTTCGCCCGCCTCGTCTTGAAAGAGACAGCCCTCTCCTCCTCCCCCATCCTCTATTCCTCCTTCAACGCCGAAGTGCTCTCGGCTCTCCGCAAAATAAAACCCGACGCCCGTCTCCTATTTCTATTCGGGTCTGAAAACCTTCCTCTCGCCCGCGTCCTCGAAACGGCCCGCGCGCTTAACGTCGAAGCGCTCGGCCCTGACGAGTCTCTCCTCACGCCCGAATCGATGGAGCAGCTCAAACCCTTACGAGTCATCCCCTGGACCGTGAACGATCCCGCCCGCTGGCGCCAGCTCATCGATCTCGGCGTCAGCGGCATCATCACAGACACTCCCCAAGAGCTCGTCCGCTTCCTTTCAAATTCAAATTGACATCCGATTCCCTTACATATTAATCTCTCGCGCTCTCAAAATTTTGGAGGTTTCTATGCGGATCGCTCTTCTCTCTCTTTTTCTCCCTCTCTTTCTACTCGCTGAACCGATCGCCGACATCCATATCCCCGTCGTCGACATGAATGATTTTTCCAACCCTGAAAAACAGGAAGCGTTTCTCGACACGCTCTTCGACGCGATGGCAACCGTCGGCTTCTTCGCGGTGCGCAATACCGGCGTAGACGCCGCCGTTATTAAAAACGCCTACGCCCAATCGGAAGCTTTCTTCAAACAGAACCGCGAAACCAAAATGGAATGCCACGCTGCGCTCACAGGCGGGCAGCGGGGCTTTGTTCCCGGCGAAACGGCTAAAGGCTATAAAGCGAAAGACCAGAAAGAGTTTTACCACATTGGCAGAGAGATGGCGCCCGCCGAGCATGAGTTCTATCATATCGCGCAAAACATATGGCCCAGCCAGAGCGGCTACCGCGATGCGATGCTCTCGCTCTATTCCGAACTCAATCACTACGTCGTCCCGCTGCAGCGCGCCATCATCGCCTCGATCAACAGAAAAACCGGCGCCGATCTTCCGCTCGACCACCTCAACGCCTTCACTGAACGCGGCGACATTCTCCTGCGCGCCCTCTACTATCCGGCTCTCTCTGAAGAACAGATCCAGAACCTTCAAGAGCCCCTCTACTGGGCAGCCGCGCATACCGACATCGACTATCTCGCCATCCTTCCGTTTGCCACTGAAAAAGGGCTCCAGGTTGAAATCAACGGCGAGTGGTTCTACGTCGTCGTTCCCGAAGACACATTCATCGTCAACGTAGGCGACATGCTCGAGAACCACACCAACGGCCTCCTCAAGAGCGCGCGCCACCGCGTACAGGCTTTTGAGCCGAATAAAGACCGCTTCTCGATGGTCCTCTTCGTCCATCCTACGGACAGCACCTCGCTCGCCCCGCTTCCCGCCTGCATCGCCGCATCGGGAGGCGTTCAGCGCTACGCGCCTGGCACGCGGCAGGAATTTCTCTGGGAGCGTCTTCTCGAGCTCAACATCGCCCCCATCCTCCTCGAGCCGTATTCGAAAACGGGCCACGCCGAGCGGCAGCTCCAATTCGGACGGGAGAGCAAACAGGTGGTCGAGATGCTTCTCAACCAAGACCTCGCCAGCCAAGAGCTTATTGAAGCCCTGAACTCTGCAAAAGAATAACAGGATCCGGCCCGCAAACGCGGGCCTCGGAGGATATCCCCTCGCTCTGCGAGGGGGCATGATACGCCCGCCTCATGGCGGGCTGCAGAATGAAAAAAGATAAGAACCTAATCCTCTCAATCGAATCGCCTTTACCTTTTTGGATCAGCACAGAGGAAAGTAGATACAAGGTCGAGAGTTCACAGAGAATAAAATTAGAGGCAGGACGGGACCCTGCCCTGAGTGAATGAGGCAGACTCAAACCCCAATATAAACCGCCGAATCCCCTTTTTCAAAATGGGTTCATTAAAATTGAGAAGCAACCCTACACGTTTGTCCATAAATCTTAAGTAGCTGAGAATCTGGGATTCATGAACCGGCAAGAGAACTTCTACCGATTTCAGTTCAAGGATGACTGTGTTTTCAATCAGAAAATCAACCCTGAATCCGCAGTCAAGTTTCTTCCCCTTATAGGTCAACGGTACGGTTACTTCTCTTTGATAGTTCAAATGAAGATCCTCGAGTTCCGATGCCAAACACGTTTGATAGGCGATCTCCAAAAGCCCTGGCCCTAAATGCTTGTGCACTTCGATTGCGGCCGCAATAATTTTTCTGGTTAATTCTTCAAACACCCAGGACATCTGGAGACTCTCCTTCACTCAGGGCAAGGTCCCGTCGCGCCTCTAATTTTGTTCTCTGTGAACTCTCGACCTTGCATCCATTTTCCTCTGTGCTGATCCCTTTCTACAACCCGAGAAACTGCAGGCGTTTATCTCTTTGAATCTGACAAAGTTCGTCCAAAACGGAAAGACTATAATCAAATCAAGAATTTATTCAGATAGGTTCTTGGGTTGTATCGGGAAATCGCAAATGGGTTATATTGCGGTTATGGATAAGAAAGAGATTGCCGCTGCGTTCGAAGAGATCGCCGACCTTCTGGAGCTGAAAAACGAAAACCCGTTCCGGATCCGCGCGTACCGGAACGCCGCCCGCTCTCTTTTAAATACCGATCGGGATCTGAAACAGATGATTCGCGAAGGAACTCTGACCGATCTCGAGAGCGTAGGCAAAGATCTCGCCGGCAAAATCGAAGAGCTGGCAACCGGCAAACTGGCCTTTCTCGAAAAGCTCCGCAAATCGGTGCCTCCCGCCCTTCTCAAGCTCCGCCAGGTGCAGGGCCTCGGCCCCAAAAAAGTCCAAATCCTCTACGCAAAACTCAAGATAAGGAATCTGGCCGATCTGAAAAAAGCGGCAGAGGCCGGAAAGATCGCCAAACTGAAAGGTTTCGGCGCGAAAACGGAGAAAAACATCCTCCGCTCTCTCGAACACCATGAGGCGTATCAAAAGAGGACTCTTTGGTGGGACGCGATGGAAATCGCCCAGCCTCTCATCGACGGACTGAAAAAAATCAAAGGCGTCAAACGGGTCGAAATCGCGGGCAGCCTGAGGCGCAAACTGGAGACGATCGGCGATCTCGATCTCCTCGTAGCGTCGAGCGATCCCGAACCGGTCATGAAATGGTTCGCAGCCCAAGGAGCCTCGGTCTTGGCTCAAGGAGAGACAAAAGCGAGCATCCGGCTGAAAAGCGGCATGCAAGCGGATTTAAGGGTCGTCCCCGAAAGCCAATTCGGCTTCGCCCTCTGCTACTTCACCGGGTCGAAAGAACACAACATCAAGATCCGGCAGCGTTCGCTGAAGCAGGGCTGGTCGCTCAGCGAATATGGCCTGGAGCCTCTCAAGGGAAAAGGCAAGAGGTTCGAAGCAAAAACCGAAGAGGCTGTCTACAAAGCCCTCAAACTTCCCTACATCGAGCCGGAGCTGAGGGAAAACCTCGGCGAAGTGGAAGCCGCCGAAAAAGGATTCTTACCTAAATTACTAACTATAAGCGACTTACGCGGATCGCTCCATAACCACACGACTGCCTCCGATGGAAAAAGTTCACTGAACGAGATGATCGCCTACGCAAAAAAGCTCGGCTGGGAATACATCGGCATCTCCGATCACTCGAAATCGAGCTTCCAGGCAAACGGCCTGAGCGAAGAGCGGCTCCTGAATCAGATCGAAGAGATCCGCAAACTGAACATTTCCAAAACATTCCGCATCTTCGCAGGACTTGAGTGCGACATCCTCGCAAATGGAAAGCTCGACTTTCCCGACTCGGTCCTGAAAAAACTCGATTACGTTATTGTCTCTGTCCACTCGTCGCTCACTCAAGATGAAAAGACGATGACGAAGCGGATCATCCGCGCCATCGAACACCCTTCGGCGACGATGCTAGGCCACATGACCGGACGGCTGCTGCTGAAGCGGGAAGCGTACAAAGTGGACGCGCAGAAAGTGATCGACGCCTGCATCGCCAATCAAAAGATCATCGAGTTAAATGGCAACCCGATGCGGCTCGACATGGATTGGCGGCTCTGGCATAAAGCGTCTGAAAAAGGGCTTCTCTGCTGCATCAACGCCGACGCCCATGCCGACATCCAGCTCGACTATGTGCTTGCCGGCGTCAATGCCGCCCGCAAAGGCTGGCTCGAAAAGAGGCACGTCGTCAACACGCTGCCTCTCAAAGAACTCTCAAAACTGCTTGAAAAAATGCATCCTTAGCGGATAGAAAAGCGGCTTCCGAAATCGGGAATTGGTTTCGACTGCTTGGGCGGCTTGGTTTGAACAGGCCAGCTGCAAATGGTTTCCGAAGCCGGACTGAAGGTCGTAAGAAGATCTTTCCCGTTGTAGACCGAATAGGCGATCCTTCCGGGATGGCTCAACAGCCGATGCGTCGCCTGCAGGGTTTCTTTTTCGGGGTCGAATGCATAGTAAATAATCGCACCGTTGCCATGCGTCGTGCAGACGAGGCGTGAAGAGAGCCATTGGGCCGATGTGATCTCGGAACGCGTAGCGATTTGAGCGATCGGTTGTTCAGAACCGCCTTTTAACAGCGTGAGAACAGGCATTTCCTCTCCTCCTCCAGCGAGGAGATAGGGAACCTGATGATCGGAAATTGCCAGCGCGCGGACATCGGCGTTGAATCCCGAAAATCGCTGCACTCTTGCATACCGGTCGCTCTCTTCTTCTTTCTGATAAAACCAGACAGTTCCATCGGTTCCGCCCGTGGCGAGAAAAAGGCCGTCTCTTGACTGCGAAAGCCCCAGGAGGACTCCCTCATGCACTGTTTCCTCTGCATCGATTTCCCCTGTTTCGCAGTTAAACTGGATCAGTTTTCCGCTGATCGTTCCGGCGATGATATAGGGGCCGGAAACGGCTACGTGGGTGATCCTTTCTTCGCAAATCCGCTCCGAGAAAATCCGGTCGGTCTCAGTTCCGGGCGTCACGTTCCAGATATCGATCCAGCCGTCTTCGGTGCCGCAAACCAGCCGTTCTTTGTCATCCGTAGTGGAATAAAAGGCAAGGGCGCGGGGGCGGTTTATACAGCGGTAAGGAACCGTTCCGTTCGGCAGGACAAGCCCCATGGATTCATGGCCGATCCCATCGAATCGCTCCTCGGGGATCAAAACAAAAACTTCCCAATCGCTCCGCACGCGAAGCGGATCTTTAGCTACCTGAACAAGAGCCGTGCGCCCCGTGTCGCGCGAATGGGCGACGGGAGAAGCTGCGAGATCGTCTTCCTCGCAATATCCTTCCAACCCGCCGATATCGTCGGTCGAAGGGGTGAATTTCCAGGAGGGCGCCTCGGGCGGCTTCGGTTTTGGTTTCAGGACGGGAACGTCTGGCTTCAGGGGCCCGAAAATACGCTGGCGGCCCGCCTCGCGCACTTTGAAAAGAGTCTGGCTGAGCGCCTGGGAATAGAGAGTAGAAGTTTGCCCCGGTTTTGACGGTTTAATGGCAAAAAACTCTTTGTTTACTTGCCCTGAGACAGAGGGTTTGGTTTCCGTAAAATCGACAGCTACGCCCTCGCGAACGGCTCTGCTGTAAAAGAGAGACTGGCTTACGCTCATCGAATCCCCGGCATCAATCGTTCGGAAAGCTCCATTTTTGCGACAGGGAAGGAAACGCGCGAAGAGCAGATCCGGTGCTGCTCCGGCACTGTCGTGATCAGCTCTGCATCCCCATTTTTATTGGGCGCGCTCAGCACGGCGTGCACAATCCGATCCGGGATCGGTCTTGTCTCGCATAGCGTTTTCATTTTGCGGGTCTCATAATCGATTTGCGTCACTGCGATTTTCCCGCAGGAGTGAGTCGTTATAATCCGGTCTTCTCTCCACATCAGGCGGGTCGCAGGAGATCCGGTTTCATGGACGCTTCTCAATTCGACTCTCGGCATGTCGAGCTGGAATACATACACCTTGCCCCTTCCTTTCCCGTCCGCCGCAGCCAAAAACCTGCCGCAGGGAGAAAAGGCGATCGTTCTCAAATCGGGACGTTCTTTGCGCAGCGCGTTTTTGACCGCATTGGGCATCAGTTCATATTTCCCGTCATCTTTTTTCCTGAAGAGAAGCGTCTGATAGCGGGCGTGTCTGTCTCCCGGTTTCGACACCATGAAGGCCGCAGCTAGAAATTTTCCGTTCGGCGAAACAGTCAGGCTAATAACGGGCGACGCGTCAAGATCGTCTCTCTCTTTAAACGGCTCGAGGATCTGGTCGACTCCGCCCTCTTTGCCCATCACATAGATTTTTCCATTCAACAGGCCGGCGAACGTGCGCTCGCCTCGATTCGCTAGACAAATGACCCGCTTCACAATCGAAGTCGACCCAAAATGTTGATCGTGCTCATCGGGCAGCTCCGCTGAAAAAATCCTCTCGAATTCCCCGTCTTCGTTTACGCGCCAGCGGTCGACGATTCCTGTCATCGAGCCAACGACGAATTCATCCCCTTTCCGGTTGCAGAAAGCGACGGCGTTCGGGTTGGTTCCTTCTTCATCGTAGCATTCGAAATCGTCTTCGTATTTCACCGGTTTTTCAGCGCCGGTTTTCCGATCCCGGATGAGCAGGTTCTTTCCGTCGATGCGGGCCAGGCTCTGATCGGAGAGAGACATCATTTGGCAAAGGGTTCCGCGCTGGTCGGGAGAAAAGATCGAGTGGACGGAGCCTTGATAGGCAACCGGAGCCTTCGGCTCGGGCTTAGGCTTTGGTTTTACTTTAGGCGCAGGCTTGACGGCTGGTACCTGCACGGGATCGCGGAAAATCGACTGAGCGTTGAGATTTTCAACCCCTAAAATCGTCCTCGCCAATTCGCGCGCGTAGGGAGTCTGAGCCGAGGTGCGATCCAGACTGTAAATCTCGCGTCCGACTCTCGATGCTCTCGGCATCGTCCGGCTTTGCGTTGGGAGAACAGAAGAAAGAGGGGAAATCGTCATAAATAATCATCCTTAATTATATTAATTTCAAAATATTATATAACAAAATAGCCTTAATTTCAAATAAAAGATTAAATCTAAAACATCTTAACACAAACAACTTAGAATTGCACTGGCAAAAAGAGGGCTTCCTCCTTAATATAGCCGCCTTATGGATCCCATATCCCGTAATTCCCTTGGATTCGGGGGGTATGTCCTTCCTCAGGGAAAGACCTTCTCCCAGGTTCAGACCGCAGCGAAAGTCAAACAGATCGCCGCCGCCGTCTTTTCCACCCTCCTGATCGCCGCTTCCTGCGCCCTCCCGCTCCTCTTTGCGCTCCCCTGCATCGTCCTCTTTTCCGTCCTCGCCGTCCGCTCAGCGCTGGCCGCCGCAGGCGTCTTCCACCGCGCCCCTCCGATGCAAACCCTTTTCCCTGCGGCAGCCCTGGCCGAGCTCCCCCCTCTCGGCTCTCTCTCCGAAACGCCCTGCAGCGGCTTCCCCACCCTCGACAGCCAAGACGCCCACAGGTGGAAACTCGAACTCGTCCGAGCCGCCCAGCGCTCCATCGTCCTTTCGGGCTGCTACTGCGGCGGCAAGCCGTTTCAAGAATTCCTCGATCTCGTCCAGGAGCGGATGCGCCTCCTCCCCGATCTCTCCTTTACGATGACCTGCTCCGAAATCTACCTGACCCGCGCCGACAAAAAGCGGATCACCGAATTGACGGCCGAATTTGGCAGCCGCTTTTCCTGCGTCTATACCCCCGAGGCGTTCCCCACCCTCTCCCCGGAAAACCGCTTCAACCTCACCTGCCAGCACACAAAAGCGCTCGTCATCGACTACGGCTCCTATTTTATGCTCGGCGGCACAGGCATCGCCGCCCCCTGGACCGAACAAACCGGCGCCATCCATCCGGCTAAACATGGCGAGCCTTTCGCTTTCTTCATCCGGCTCACCGGCCCGCGCGCGTTCCGGGACATGGATTTCGTCTTCCGCTCCGGCCCGAATGGGCAGGGAGCGCGACTTTATATTGAGATGATGCAGCTCATTGAGCGGATGCGGTATCGGAAGAGCAGAGAGATCCGCCCGCCCGAGCCGCCCCGCCCGATCGACACCCCGCTCCCTCTCTTCGACCAGGCGCCTCTCAAGACCGAAGGGTTAAAAACCGGCCTGTACGCCACAGGCCCCGAAGAGCATGCCAATGAGTTTCACGACGCTCTCGTATCCGCCATCGAACATGCGGAAGAGAGCATCGCGATCGACCACATGTATTTCCATCCAACTCCCCTCCTCTTGAAAGCCCTGTCGGACGCTGCCAAACGGGGCGTCCGGATCACGCTCCTCACCAACCGCCTCGACTGGAAAAGCCCGCTCCTCCACAGCGGGTTCACCGAACTCTCCCGCAGCGCCGCCAGCAAACTGCCTGCAGACGCCAACGTCGAATTGTACGAATACGCCGTCCCCCATTCGACGCTTCACAAAAAAGCGATCGTGATCGACGCGCGCACCACCTTTCTCGGCAGCTCCAATCTCGGCAGAAAGAGCCTCGAGAGCGCCGACTACGAGATCAATCTCAAAGTCGAATCGGCCGCCTTTGCCTCAGCCGTCCTGCAATCCATCGAGTCGGACAAGCCGCTCTGCCGGAAGGCCAGCCGCCACGCCTCCCTCCCCCTCAAGTCACGCCTGCTCGCCCCGCTCCAATCGCTCTGCATCCCCATCCTGTAAAAACGAAGGGAGGGCGGGGCGGGGAAGCCCCCGCACCCCCATCTAATTTAACCACCGAGATCACCGAGAACACAGAGGCGCGAAACGCGCTGAAAAAAATAACAGGATCGGCAGGATAAGCCCACCCCAAATTCAGCGCAGCGAAGCTGCCTCAGAGGGCTTAGCGAGGCCAAGAAAAATCAAAGCGAACAAAGTGAGCGTTCTGACCGAACGAGACATTCCTAGGACAGGAAGGCGAGCGAGAAAGATTGATTTTTCGAAGGCCGCAGCAAGCCCCCCCCTTTCCCCCGGCTTGTGGAAAAGTCGGGGGGTGGGGTAGGGTGCGGCTATGGAATCAAAACATCCGTGGGCGGCCCGTCTCGGCGTTTGCGTTGCGATGCTGGCGTTCGCCTTTTTAGGTCTTGTCGTTACAAATATCAGCCAGAGCGGCGGGTATGAGTATTGGAAATGGATCGTCATCCTGTTCGCCCTGATGGCTTTGTGGCTCAGCTGGTATCTGCGGCTGAAGAAGTTCTCGATCAGCCCGGTGACGCTCGGCCATGAGCTTCTGCACTGGATCGGACTGATCGCGACGGTGTTTCTGGTTTCGAGATTTGTGGAATTGGGAGTGTTCAGCCGGTTTTTGGCGGGCATCGTCGTTTTGACGCTGACAGCTCAGGCGGTATTCCTCGCAGGGATTTATATTGAAAAGACGTTTCTGTTTATTGGCATCGTGCTGGGGATTTTCGCCTGGATCGTCGCCTTTACGGTCGAGTATCTCTATCTCTGGATCGCCATCCCTGTCATCGCCGCAGCCCTGTTCGGCGTAAGCATGCACATCTGGCACGCGCACCAAAAGTCGAAGCGGCCTCCTCTATGACGGATATCCCGCTCGAAAAAATCAGAGAAGCGAGAGCCTTTCTGAAAGAAAAGCGGATTCAGTCGCCGCTCGTCTATCTGGACACCAACATCAAAGCGGCTCTCGGGAATGATATTTATCTGAAAGCGGACTGCCTGCTGCCGAGCGGCTCGTTCAAAATCCGCGGAGCGATGTACTTTCTATCAAAATTGTCTCCGGAACAAAGAGCGAAAGGGGTCGTCGCCTACTCGACTGGAAACCACTCGCAAGGAGTCGCCCTTGCGGCGAGAACCCTCGGAATCAAAGCGACGATCGTCATGTCGCCCGATGCCTTGCCTTTTAAGGTCGAGGCGACCCGGAGCTACGGCGCGGAAGTGATCATGTCGACGGCGCAGAAGCGGAAGCAGGACGCAGAAGAGCTGGCGAAAAAAACAGGCGCTTCCATGGTCTCTCCCTTCGACCACCCCGACATCATCACGGGACAGGGAACGGCTGGGCTTGAAATTTTGGAAGAATTGGACCCAGGCGCTATTTTTGTCCCAATCGGAGGCGGCGGACTCATCTCGGGAATCGCGGCGGCGGTCAAGCAAATCAATCCTTCGATTCGGATGATCGGCGTCGAGGCGAAGCTCGAAGACGACGCTGCCCGCACTTTTAAAACGAAGAAACTGGTTGCGATGCCGGGTCCGAGCGAGAGCATCGCCGACGCGATCAAAATCCCTTCTCTTGGGACTTACACCTATCCGCTTGTGATGAAATACGTCGACGATATCGTTACGGTGGGTGAAAAAGAGATCGTGAAAGCGACGCTGATGACTCTCGAGCGGGGCCATCTTGTCTGCGAACCGTCTGGCGCGCTCGGCCTGGCTGCCGCCCTGACCTACACCCACGGAATCGACCGAACCAAACCGGTCGTCTGTCTGGCCAGCGGCGGAAATATTCTCCTCTCCACCATCTGCCAGCTCCTCTCTACCCGCTGACGACGAATATGATCTCTAAAATCATGACGGCAAGCCCCAGCGCAAACAGCAGGGCGAGCATCCCTTTCCGTCCGGGCAATTGCTCCTGTCCGCCCAGCTGCCGATGATACCTTCCGACCCACACCATCGCGACAGGGAGGAGGCCGTTGAGGAACGCCTCTCCAAAGCCCCCGGCAAAGCCGATCGCCAGGACGAAAATCCCCGGATCGACTGATGAGAAGAGAAAGGGCGGAATGAAGACGGCGGCGCAAAGGGCGATCCTCGGCCAGCCCGAGCGGCGCACCTTCAGCCCGTCGCCGATGAAATCGACCATCGAGAAAGCGACGCCCAGCATCGAGGTGACGATCGCAAAGAAGGCGAAAAACTGCCCCATCTGCATCACCCAGGGGGACCCCGTCAGCGTCTGCAAAGCGGCCGTGGCAGGCACGCCCCTCTCAAGCGCGTCAGCCACCGCTTCAGGAGGCACCGCCCCGATGATCAGCCATTGCCATATGACGTAAATCACAAGAGCGACGAAAGTTCCCCAGAAGATCGACTTCCTCAGCACCGAGACGTTCCGGTTGAAATAGCCTGTTAGAGAAGGAATGACGTTGTGATAACCGAAGGCGCTGAAGAGGATCGGCGCGGCGAAAACGACCCGCGACCAGTCGGCGGTAACGAACCGCTCCCCCTGCACGAGCGGCGCGCCCGCCCCCACCAAAGCGGCATAGGCCAAAAGCATCGCCGCCATCAAAATATAATTGATCCGGTCGACGAATTTCAGCCCGATCGCAACGATCCCGCCGAAGACGACTCCGAAACTCAAATAGCCCCACATCCCTTCCGGAGCGAGGCCGAACATCCCCTTAACCGCTCCAAGGAAAAGCGGCGCGCCGGCGGCATAATAAGCGACCATCAAGCAATAATATAAAAACAGGAACGTGCCCCCGGCGAAAAGCTTCCCCCATCTGCCCAAAAACCTTCGCGACATCGACAAAACGTTCGAGCCTTCGTGCATCCACAGAGTCGCTTCCAAAAAGAGGAAGCCGGTCGCCAGCATGAAGAGCCATACGAGCGCCGTGATGCCGAGCGCGGGCAGAAAGCCCGCCTTGGCGGTCAGCAAGGGGATGCCGAGCATGCCTGCTCCGATCGTCGTGCCGGCGATCAGGAGAGTCCCGCTCAAAGTTTTATTGAACATCGAAAGATCCTAGTAGAAAAAAGCATCTTTTATACCATACGCTCCCCCTCCCCTCCAAGCAAAATACAGCCCATGCTGGCCATCCTGTTATTTGCTCTCCTCTATTCTATTTTTTCCGCTATGATCGGGACATGGCACAGATCGTCGTCAAAGTGACTCCGAACGCATCCCAAAACCAGATCGTCGGCTGGGAAGGCGAAACGCTCAAAGTGCGGATCTGCGGCGTGCCCGAAAAAGGGCGCGTGAATGAAGAGCTGATCGACTTTCTCTCGGAGGAATTCGGCGTGCCGAAATCGGCGATCGAAATCGCCTCGGGACATACATCGCGCCTCAAACGGCTCAAGATCGCCGGGAACCCAAAATTTCCTGAGAAAAAATAACCCGCGCCCCCTTGCGGCGCATGGTTTCATAGGCTTTTTCTTCGTCTCCCGGATGGAGATTGATTCCCCGGCAGGCGTCGCGGATCACCCACGTGTTGAAGCCGAGATCGACCGCGTCCAGAACCGAGTAGAAAACGCAGTAGTCTGACGCAAGGCCGACAAAATAGAGATCGCTTAGATGGGCTTTGAGCAAATGATCCGCGAGCCCCGTGGAGCGTTTCCGAGAATTGTCGAAAAACGTGCTGTAGCTGTCGACTTTGGGGTCGACTCCCTTATGGAAGACTGCTTCGATTTTTTCCCGATGGAGCCCCTTCGCCAGATCGGCGCCATGCGTATTCTGGATGCAGTGGTCAGGCCAGAGCACCTGCTCGATTTCGCCGAGGCGGATCGTCTCGCCGGGCTTCTTCTTGTGGGCCGAGGCAAAACTGATGTGATGGGGCGGATGCCAGTCCTGCGTAGCGAAGACGTGGTCGAAATGGGGGATCAGCGCGTTGATGACCGGGACGATCTCGTTGCCCCCTGCGACGCCAAGCGCCCCGCCCGGCATGAAATCATGCTGCACATCGGTAATGATGAGCGTTTTCATTTCAGTCTCTTGATCATTTCCAGCTTTTTCCGATAGAGCGCTTTTTCGAGGCCGATGAAATAAGGCTGCGGATTGGTGAACCGCTCCATCGCCGGAGGAAGCCGCGACAGCTCTTTTTTCGCCTCGTCCTGAATCGCTTTCAGCGAAGGATGGGCATAGACGAGTTTGCCGGAGCGGAAAATGGGAACGAGGAGATCGGCGCTTTTCTCTCCGGTGAAATGGATGTTCGGATCAAAAATGTCGATCATTTCGCTGCCGCACCCTAAAAGTTCGTCATAGATCCCATCGCCGAGGTAATGCTTTCCGTCGGTAAAACGGCGCACCTGGAGAATCCCCGGGTTCGTCGTCTTGGCCGTCTGCTCGGAGAGCTTGAGCCGGTATTCCCAAACGCCTTTCTCATTTTGGATCGCTGAGAGCTTGTAGACGCCGTCAAGCGCAGGCTGGTCTTTTCCCGTCACGAGATTCGTGCCGACGCCCCAGACCGTGATTTTCGCTCCCTGCTGCTTTAGATCGCGGATCAGATACTCGTCGAGCTCGTTGCTTGCCATGATCTCCGTTTTCTGAAATCCTTCGGCGTCGAGAATGGCCCGCACTTCGATGCTCAGACGGGCGAGGTCCCCCGAGTCGAGGCGGACGCCCGAGAGTTCAAAACCCTGATTTTTCAGCCGCTTCGCGACCCCGATGGCCCGCTTCACCCCTTCGAGCGAATTGAACGTGTCGATCAGCATGACGCAATTTTTCGGCATCGCTTTCGCAAACGCCTCGAACGCCTTTGTCTCGTCTTCGAACGCCATCACCCAGCTGTGGGCGTGCGTCCCGCGCACGGGGATGTCGAAGAGTTTGCCCGCGATCACATCGGACGTCGCCGTGCAGCCGCCGATGAAGGCCGCCCGGCTTGCGGAGATCGCCCCGTCGATCCCTTGAGCGCGCCGCATCCCGAATTCGATCACCGGATCGGGGCGCGCCGCCTGGCAGATCCGGGCCGATTTCGTCGCGATCAGCGTCTGGAAATTCAGGATGTTGAGGAGCGGGCTCTCGAGAAGCTGCGCCTGCCAGATCGGACCTTTCACCCGGATCAGCGGCTCGTAAGGGAAAACAAGGGTGCCCTCAGGCATCGCATCGACGTCGCAGGAAAACGAAAAGCCGGCGAGAAAGTCGAGGAACTCTTTTTCAAAAAGCGGATTGCCGTGGGAGTCTTTCAGCTTGGCCAGATAGGTCAGATCGGAAGGAGTGAACTTCAATTCCTCGATGAATTCGACCGCCGTCTGAAGCCCTGCCGCGATCGCAAACCCGCCCTTGAAAGGCCATTTCCGGAAATTGAGATGGAAAACGGCATGACGGTTCGCCATGCCCGATTTCCAGTAGCCGTAGACCATGGTCAGCTGGTAGAGGTCGGTGAGCAGAGCCAGCGACTGGTTGTAGAGGAGGGTTTTTCTGATTTTCGAATGAATCATCCGCCAACCAATTGCAGCCTTCTCGCCTGAAGCTTGTCGATCTCCTCCTGGACTTTGGCCGCTTTAACGCGGTTCTCCTCGGCCAGCTGCCAATGGCGCCGCGTCTCAAGATACGCCTGGTCGTCGAACTGCAGGTATTCGGCCTGGCTGTCATGCCTGAGAGCGCGCGACTCGAACCCCCGCTTCATCCGCTGCAGCTCTTCGATCTGGGAGTCGATCCGGGCCACCTCTTCGGCGTTCTTGGTGCTCAATGCCATAAGCGAGGCGGCCCCCCAGACAAAAAAGAAGAGAAACAGGGTCATAAAAAAAGTTTTCCCGAGAGCCATGGGCCGCCTCATCCAAATTTAAATTTACCTATACTCGGTCTCTCCCCTCTTGGCAATAGTTCCTCTTGCCAATCCTCCCCCCCTGGATTAGAATACCGTTGTATATGAAACGATGGGTCTGCTGCTTCCTCTTCGCCTCCGCCGCCGTGTTCGGGACGGAATTCCAACTCAAAGAGCGGCTTGAGAAAGCCAAAACAGGCGATTACATCGTCACCGAGGCGGGCAAAATGGTTACGGTCCTCGCCGTCCGCTCCCTCACCCCCCATTCCATCATCCTCGAAGAGATCAGCGCCCCCGTCCAGAACTTAAAGAAAATGCCCTCCTCCTGGCCCGAATGGGTCAAGGCCAAAGCCCCGGGCCACACCTCCTGGTCGATGATCGAAATCGACCTCAAAACGGGCCAGCTCCTCGAATGCTATTCGTTTTCGCGGGCCGCCTGGATCCATCTTTCCAAGCAGGACAGCCTGATCGCGACCCTCCTGAAACTCCCCTTAAAAGACATCGACCCGGACAGACGCCGCCGCATCGGCCCAGCGCCCGCCCCCGGCGAGCCGGACCACCGGAAACTCTGGAACCCGACGCTTGTTTTCGAAGGAAAAAAACTGGAAAACGCACTCTTCGACGTATTTGAAACGAACTGGCCGCAGGACAGCTCGGAGCTATCGGGCAAAACCGTATCCCTCTACTTCGACAAAGACAAACGGTTCCCCCTCCCCTTCTGGATCCAGGTCGACGCGGCCCATGGCGTTGCCAGCATGAGAACCATCGACTCGGGCAAATCGCTCCCCTCTCCGTACCGCACCCTGCCGCGGCGCGTTCCCGAATTCATCGGCGCTCCGCAGAAAACCGAAAACGGCCTCCGCCTCTCGCTGAAAAGCCCCAAATACTACCGGCAATTCGAACTCTTCGCGATCGATGTCACCACCCGCGAAAAGCAAATCTTCCCGATCACTCACTGCCTCTCCCGCGGAGAGGAAGAGCTTCTGACCCTGGAAATTTCGCAAGATGAGCTGAAGCAGGTGCTGCAGCCCGACCATCGGTACACCTGGCTCGTCGTCCCAACAGGCCACAGCGAATCGTACACCGAATCGCTCAAGCCCTTCCTCTGGACCGAATAAAATACGAAATAACAAGATTCGTTTCATCGGCTATACGCACAGAAAGCGAACATCGAGATAACAGGATCCGCTTCGCTCTGCGAAGCTGGCAGGATACGCCCGCCTGATGGCGGGCTGCATGATAGACAGAAGAAAAAAGCCGCCGGGTGCAAACGGAGTTTGCAGCTGCGCCCCTGGCGCAGCCAGCCTCAATTCTTGAGGCTGAACCCGGCGGCTCTCGATTTTTTATCCTGTCCGGGGTCCCCGAAGAACGTTTCGTTCTTTGGGGTGGGCTTATCCTGCCGGTTCGCAAAGCGAACCGATGATCCTGCCCATCCTGTTAATTTTTCTCCCCCCAATAGCGGCGGCCCCTTTTCCTGCAGCTTCGTTTAGAGAACGAGAACAACGAGATAACAGGATCCGCTTCGCAGAGCGAACCGATGATCCTGCCCATCCTGTTAAATTCTCTCCGCTATCTCTTTTCCAGCTCGAGGACGCTTGCGGGATCGGACGCTCTCTCTTTTCCTGCGCCTGCATTCACTATGCACGCAGAAATCGCCTCGCGGTGGGTCGTGTGCGTCCGCCCAAAAGCAGCGACCGGCCCCCTCACGGAAAATGACTCTGTCCCCCGGGTGATGAAGAAATCGCGCGCGATAAACACGCATTTGGCCAACCCTTCCTCGGACATCTGTAAATCGCCTTCCGACACCAAATCAGCTGAGATCAAAACAACATCTTTTCTCAAGAGCGAATTTGGCTGAGCGGCGCCGATCACTCTGAAATCGGGGCGGTTCAACACGCGCAATTCCCTAAAAACCGCCTGATAGAAATCGAGTTCCAAAGGCTCAGCCTCGCGGCCCCCTCCCGGTGAAACCGACCAGTCGATCGAAGGAATCTTTCTCGAAAGGTTTTCCAGCGCGGGACGGCTGAATAGAACATAATCGCCTGACTGAAGCATTTCCAAACGGGTTGGGGGTTTAACGGCCATAATCTCTCCTGATTTTTTGAAAAGGGGCAGAATTCTAGACTCCATTTTCTTTTCTGTCATCACGCAAAAAATATTTTGATTTAACAGAAACTTAAATCTTTTTAGGCAGGTTTTGAACATTCTCCGGGAGACTTCCCTGTGAAAGAAAGCCTCTCGCACGGCTCTGCAGCCGATATAATTCTTAAAATGTTTAG
>CAYPZU010000037.1:0-20744 GCA_964415395.1 uncultured bacterium | reverse complement strand
GGCTTGGGTAACTGCGTGTTCCCGTTCACCGGCAGGCAGCCTTGCGATCGTCTGAATCAATCGGCGTCTATCTGATCCGTTTGTATGTTGGGATATAACCCGTAGGGTTTGAGTGACTAGGTGCTCTCGTTCAATGGCAGGCAATCCAGCGATAGCGTCAACGATTCCGTCTCTAAAAACATCAGTTGTCTCATCATTAATGAGCCGTAGGGCTTGGGTAACTGCGTGTTCCCGTTCACCGGCAGGCAGCCTTGCGATCGTCTGACTGTTTGTCAGTTCATGCATAGGCCGGAGCCTTAGTGTCTCTGATGTGTTGTATGAAGAGGTGGGATGGGCAGCTCTTTCTTCATCGGAGCTCGAGAGATGCGCTTCTTCAAGCGTAGTGTTGTTCGTGCTTGAGAGCAGTTCTCTTATTTCAAGATTTCTCCCCAAATGTCGGACGGGGCGAACATACCTTCTTTGCCTCAGTCCGTCTTGAGAAGAGGGGCGATTGGGTTCGAATATTTGCGTATTCTGGAATGCTGTGCGAATGTTGCGATTCTGGGAACTCCGAAGATCTGTTTCTTCTTGTCTGGGAGGTCTAGATCTGCAGCAACAGAAAATACTTCGCAAACTGTAAATTGACATGATTTAATCCTTTTTTTTATTAAATTTAGAAGTATTATATACATTTATTTTATTTTTTTATTATTAAATTATTTAATTTATATTTATTCGTTTTGTTAATAAATTATAAGTGGTTAATTTTTAAGTTTTTGCGTCTCTGATGTAATTGTGTTCAGGGTTTGAACTTAGGTGGAAAGGTCGCAATTTTGCCCGGCGTCAAGGTCGGCGACGGTGCGATCATCGGTGCGAACGCCGTTGTAACCAAAGATGTGCCCCCTTATGCGATCGTCGGGGGGAACCCTGCTAAAATCCTGCGTATGCGCTTTTCGGACGAGATTGTTGAGCGGTTGCTTACGATCCGCTGGTGGGATTGGGAGGTTGAGAAGATCTCTCGCAACATCGCGGCTATCGCAGGGGCCGACATCGAGGCTCTATCGCTGGCTAAGTGAAAAGTTCTTCGATAGAGCGTCTTATTTCCGGATCGAGAGAGTCGCCTGCCGTCTCTAGGAAGGATCGGAAACGGTTCTGCACCGTTTCGAATTTCACTTCATCTAATACACGGAATTGGGCGATTGCCTCCTTAATCAGATCGATCAGGAAGCGGTAACGATGTTCAAATTTCGGAGAGGCTCTCTTAAGCTGGTCTATTTTTTTCTCCAAAGCCAGCAGCCGTTTCCAGTAGCTGTCCGCTATTGCCGGGTTGAACGTAAGAGGTGCAAATTCGGGGTGGCCGGATCTTTCGGAAGCTTCTTTCCTCACTCCAGTGGGAGAAATGGCATAATGAGGGCTTTGGCGAAAAGGGCAAGCATTATCAAATATAAACGGGGGGAGGGGATCGATCTGAAACGGCGCTAAAGGGTCTCTCGAAAGAGCTTCCTGGAGAGTGTTGCCTGTGTGGGCGTTCAGGTCGGAGAAGACTTGTCTTACACGGGAAACTGCATCCGTTTCATCAGTAGGTTTTGTTATGATCGTAACGGTCCGGCCGTTCAGGGTGGGCAAGATCCCGGGGAAATACACAGGCGCGGCATGATCATAGAAGCGTTGCGCCATTTCCCACCCGGAAAAGACGAACTCTGCTTGAATGGAGGCGCCGCCACCATTCCTCAAAACCCTCGTGGTCAATTGGTAGATCGACACCAAATAGACGCCCGTACGGTTCAGGAGTCCTTGGACGAATGTTTTCACTCGGTTTGGAGCGAGAAGGTGGTAATCGAGAATGACTTCCCCGATATGGCCCATGGCTCCCCCGCGGCACCAGACCCGCACTTCTTTCGTATTTGAATTGATGCTTACACATCTCATCACTCCGCATGGGATCAGATACTTTCCGATGCTGACTGCGTGCGGATGAACCTCGATACGATCGTTGCCATGAACCAATGGGTGCGCCATAAATATCCCTTCTGAAAAACCGGGGCAGTTTGATCTGCCCGGCTTAAAAAATCCACAGAAAAGCGACGCTCTCCCTATTTTTGGGGAGGATTAGATCGTTTGGAAGTCTGCTGCGGAAGCGAGACTCTCTTCGAGTAGCTCTTTAAAGAGGGCGTAGTCTGCGTATTGGGGTAGATCGATTTGCTGCGAGCAAGTGTGAAACGATGGGCGCCGGCGCGGTACGTTGGATTGATAGGGGTGGATATTTAAAGGCAAGGCCCCGACTGTTTCCGATCCGGAAACGCAGAGAAGAAAACGGCGGACTTCCGCTTCGTCCGACTCGTTGATCCAACGTGCCAGAAACTGTTTTTGAGGCGTGTCCCTATTCCCGTTTAATGCTTCAATAACAGCTTGTTTTGAGAATTGCCCCTGGATGGCTTCTCCGAGTTGGACAGGTGTCTCTTTTTTGTCTCTGTCCCAGGAGACCGCAGACGCTATCTCCGAAGCGATAGAGAGAACGGCGCTGAATATACCGCCGATTCCCGATTCAAGAATGAATTCGGCATAGGTGTGATCTTGATCGGTTTCCATTCTTTGCGGCAGGCGGCCCTGAACGATCTCTCCGATTTCCTGTTCTGTTAACCAGGTGTATCTCGATTTGCAATAGATGCGTAGGATTTTGAGATAGGCGGAGGTTTGAAATTCCGGCTCGTTAGACCGTCTAATCTCTTCTTCCGTTAGAGCGTGGAGCATTTCAAAGAAAACTGGACTGAATCGGACTCCGGTCGTAGCCTTGAGACGACCCGCAAGGATCTCTCCTAGGATTGAGCCGACTGCGCGGAAATGACAGAGGCCGTCGACACTTGGGGTTTGCGGAATGGGAAGTTCAAGATTGTCGTATTCGGCTTGTAGGTGGCTGCCCCCCCGATCCGATTTTTTGGGAAAGAGGGCTTGGAAGAGTCTTGTGATAAAATCGCGCGTGACTCCTCCTAAATCATTCCCCTCAGAGCCGAGATATTCTACTCGGGGGATCCCGTTTTCAAGGCGGAGTGCATAATTCAGCAAAGCGCTACGAGGCTGGTTTGCAATATCTTCCTGAGAAATTTCAAAAGGCCCGAAATCAGCAACGGGATTGTTTACTCCTACCTCAAATTCATTACGTCCGGGCATGTCTGCCTGGAAGTTCGGGATTGGATTTTCTTCTTCTCCCCCTTCATCATCGCTCTCGGCGTCTTCTTCCATGATGATTTCGTTTAGAATGGGTTCTCGGACTGCAGGCTGGACTCGATTGCGTTGAACGGCATCAAGAAAATGATTTATAACAGCCCTTCTCGAGCCTGCATCATTTGGGAGCTGGACGCTTTCGAAAGCTCGGTTGACTGCCCCTTCTCTTTCGGCTGCGGGAATCCGCCTGATCTGATAAATGATCGCTCCTCTGGAATTCCCATCTGTCTGATCGTTGATCAGGCGGAGAGCCTGGGCGACTGCCCCCTCTCTTTCGGCTGCGGGAATCAGGCTGATCCAATAAATGATCGTTCCTCTGGAATCCCCATCTGTCTGATCGTTGATCAGGCGGAGAGCCTGGGCGACTTCCCCCTCTCTTTCGGCTGCGGGAATCTGGCTGATCCAATTAATGATATATTGTCTGTAATACCCATCTGTCTGATCGTTGATCAGGCGGAGAGCCTGGGCGACTGCCGCTTCTCTCTCGGCTGCGGGAATCTGTCTGATCGCATCAATGATTTTTCGTCTGGAATTGCCATCTGTCTGATCTTTGATCAGGCGGAGAGCCTGGGCGACTGCCGCTTCTCTCTCGGCTGCAGGAATCTGTCTAATCGCATCAATGATTTGTCCTCTGGAAATACCATCTGTCTGATCGTTGATCAGGCGGAAAGCTAGATTTTCGACTGAAGGCGCTTCATTTCTCGGCGGAATATTTTGTTCTCTTGGCAGCACTATGGCGCGCTCTGCGACCCGTTCAATCATCTCTTCAGCTGGAGCTGGCAGGATTTGTCTCTGATCCAGTCCGATTCCTTCCTGGGGAACGTTCAGAGCCGCGGCGCGAATACCGTCAGCAAAGAGGGGGATTGGGGGCTGAAGAGGAGCTTGTTCTCTTTGAGGGCGAGCTCTGCAGCAGCCAAACAGACAGCGAATTGTATTGCAAATGTTCATTAAAAACTCAAATAAGTTATGTTAATATATTATAAATATTATAATTAATTATTGTTAAAATGTAAATATTTAATATACACTTTTAGAAATAAATGTAATAACTTGTTTATAAGCGGCTTATGAATGATTTGGTTAAGCGGGGACTGTCAGGCCCAGATGGCGACAGCGGTGGCGTAGTCGGCGGAGTGGCTGATCGAGACGAGGATTGAGCCGGCTCCATATTGGGACTCGAGGGCGGGCTTGAGGTGGACGACGGGTTTGCCGTGGTCGTCGTTGAGCACTTCGATGTCGTGCCAGCCGACGTGGGCGCCGAAGCCGGTGCCGAGGGCCTTCACGATCGCTTCTTTGGCGGCGAAACGGCCGGCGAAGTGGGGGACGGGGTCTTTGTATTTATAGCAGTAGTCTTGTTCGGCTTGCGTGAAGAGGCGGTTGAGGAAATGGAGGCCGTGCCGTTCCATGCTCTGGGCCATCCTCTTGATCTCGATGATGTCGTTGCCTATTCCCTTGATCGGATTACTGCTCTTCATGGTCCTCGTGGTAGGTGTGGAGGCGTCCCTCTTCGTCCATGGCGTTGCAGAAGATCATCCGGCCCGAAGTGGTGTGTTTGACCGAGAGCACCTGGGCGTCGATCGTCTCGCCGATATATTGGCCTCCGCCATTGACGACGACCATCGTGCCGTCTTCGAGATAGCCGACGCCCTGGCGCGGCTCTTTTCCGTAGCGCTGGATTTTGATTTTGATATGCTCGCCGGCCTGCATGAGAGGTTTGAGAGCGTTCGAGAGAGCGTGGATGTTGATGAATTTAACCCCTTCGACCGCAGCCATCTGGATGCGGCTGATATCGGCTGTCAGGATGTTGGCGTCAATGAGGCGCGCCAGGCGGATCAGCTTGGCCGTCGGGTCTTTGAGGTCGGGGAAATCGGTGTCGTTGAAGCGGAGATCCAGGTCGGGGAGCGATTCAAGTTTTTTCACCACTTCAAGGGAGCGTTTCGCTTTTCCTTTTGTCATCTCATCGGGAGATTCGGCGAGAGCATAGAGTTCTTTCATAAGGAAGCGGGGGAGGATGAGGTGGTGGTCGACAATTCCTGAAGCTGCGAGGTCGATGATGCGGGCGTCCGAGAGGACTGAGTTGTCGACGATCAGGTCTTTTTTCTTATGCGCTGTAGGGGTGAATTTCACGAACGGGATGCTGACATAAAGCTCGTCGGAGGAGCGGAGGGTCATCAGAGTCCCCAGATAGATGCCGAAGAGGAAGAGGGCGATCGTGATCACTTCGAGCGTCTGCGGATTGAGGTGGATCGAAGCCGCGCTGATATCCAGGATCGCGGAGAAGATCCAGACGAGCGCCTGCCCCATCAGGTAGCCGAAAAAAAGGCCTACGACGGCGATGTTGAAGGAGCGGAGGTTGAACCGTTTGAACAGGTAGTCGAATCCATAGAGGGCCAGTCCGAATACGACGCCCAAACCGAGTCCATAAAGCAGATTTGCCAGCGTATATCCTCCTGGGCCCGAGATCATATAGGTCGTCATGAAGAAAATGCTGAGGACCATGAAGAAAATACGGGTAAAGGCATGCGCAACGTTCATTACTTGAACTCCGATTATGACTCAGTTCCTGGATTCTATTAGCCTCCTCTATTTTTGTCATCAAAGTTAAAAGTCTATTTAAGAGCTGCTGGGCGGGAAATCTATTTTTTGATAAGCTCTTGTCGGTTGGCTTTAAGCGAAGGAATTTATGAAACATCGGAGTTGGATTGTCTTTTCCGGATTTATCTGGTTTGCCATCGGCCTTTCTCTCATCTATAAAGGGCTTCATTTTATCAGCGTCGCGGCGTTCCAGGCCGATTCGCTTTGCTTCAAAATGCAGGGTCTCTTTGGTAGCCCGCAGCATGCTGCGACAGGTTTGATCGCGGCCGGTTTAGTGATCGGTTTTCTGAAAGGGCGTTTCGTTTTGTCTAAGACGGTGCAGCGCGTTGTCGCGCGGATCGCGTCGCTTAAGACCCCGATCCGGTTTTCAGAAGTCTACAGTAAATCGTACTGGATTCTGATCCTTTCGATGGTGGGGATCGGAGTTAGCTTCCGCTTTCTCCCGATTCCGCTCGATTTAAGAGGGCTTGTCGATTTGGCGATCGGCTCGGCGCTCGTCAATGGCTCGATGCTCTATTTCCGCGCTGCGAAAGCGCTGCGGCTCTCTCATTTGTGATAGGCGCTTCCGCGCTCGATTTCGAGGGCGCGGTAGATCTGCTCCGCCAGGAGAAGGCGGATCATCTGATGGGTGAACGTAAGAGGAGAAAAGCTCCATTTCACATGCGGCCGCTTGCCGATTTCGGGCGGAATCCCTTCTGCCCCGCCGATGACGATCGAAAGGCGCGAGCCGCGCTCTTCGATCAGACGGAGAAATTTTTGGGAAAACTGTTCGCTCGTCAGAAGTTCCCCTTTCGGATCGAGGAGAAGAAGGAAGGGTTCCTCCAGAGACTCGGCGGCAAGTTCGGCGGACGATTTGCAGAGCCGCCACTCAAACTGGAGCTTCGGTTTGAGGCGCGTCTCGTATTCCGAGAGAGCCTCGGAAAGCCACGCCTCTTTGGTCTTGCCAACGGTTAAAACTTTGACTTTAAACATGTTTGTTTTTTACAAATAAGGCCTATGATACCGCTTTCAGCGATTTATTGGGATCCCAGGCCTGAGATTTTCATTGTGCCGGTCGTCCATTGGCCGATTCTCTGGTACGGGGTTCTTTTCGCGCTCGCTTTTGCCGCAGGCTTCCCGATTTTCGTCCGGGTTTTGATCCACTATTTTCAGGCCTCTTCCGGCGGTTTGCCTGACGAATTGAGGAAGCGGGCCGTTCATGTCGCCGACCGGTTTACGATCTATATGCTTGTCGGGACGGTTCTCGGAGCGCGGATCGGCCATTTCCTTTTCTACGAGCGGCCAGCCGAGTACTTCGACGACCCGCTTCAGATTTTCCGCGTTTGGGAAGGGGGGCTTGCGAGCCACGGGGCTGCGGTCGGAATCATCCTCGCCTGCATCGCCTTCAGTTGGCGGATCCGCTCTACAGAGAAGAGTCTGACCCCCGTGAGGCTTCTCGATTTTCTTTCGATCCCGGCAGCTCTCGGCGGGGCCTTCATCCGCGTAGGAAATTTTTTCAACCAGGAAATCCTGGGCAAGCCGACCGATGTGCCTTGGGCGGTTGTATTCGGCCACCCCGTCGACCGGAGCCTTCCCGTCCCAAGACACCCCGTCCAGCTTTACGAAGCTCTGTTCTACTTATTCGTATTTGCCGTTTTATGGACGTTGAGCCGCAAGGATGCTTTTCTATTGGCGAAAGGAAAGCTGATCGGTCTATTCCTGGCGCTTGTCTTCGGCTTCCGGTTCTTTATCGAGATATATAAGACGGAGCAGAGCCATCTGCTTTCTCCTGCCGCATCGCTGACGATGGGGCAGTGGCTCAGCATCCCCGCAGTAGTTCTCGGCCTCGCTCTCTTCTTCTGGAAAAGATCCGAAAAATAACCCGCATTTTCACGCTGCGCTTCGCAGCGATCCTGTCTATCCTGCCAGCGCGCTTTGCGCGCGGATCCTGTTATTTTAATGTTTGTAGGCGATGCAGGCGATTTCGAGGCGGACGTCGAGCGGCAGCTTCGCGACCTGGACGGTCGTTCGCGCAGGCGGGACGGGGCCATGGAATCGTTTTGCGTATTCTTTGTTCATCGCCTGGAAATCGTTTAAATCTTTCATGAAAACGTCGGTCTTGACTACGTGGTCCAGGGTCATTCCGGCCGCTTTTAATAGCGCTTCCATGTTGTCGATGATCCGGTTCAGCAGGGTTTCGATTGTGCCTTCGACGACTTTGCCCGTCGAGGGGTCGATCGGAAGGACTCCGGAGACGTAAAGAAAATCTCCCGCCTGAATCGCTTGGGAATAAGGTCCGATAGCGGCTGGCGCGCCGGTTGAAGAAATTTGTTTCTTGTTCATGCGAAACTCCCGTTTTTTGCTAGGGTAGCAGAAAGGAATGATTTCAAAAATCGTTTTCCTTGACCCTATGTGGGGGGTGGGGGATAATGGAGGAAAGTCTTTAATGGAGGATCTCCGTGAATTTTATCAATATTGCCGGGCACCTGGGCGCAGATCCCGAGGTCCGTTTCACTTCGTCTGGAAAAAAAGTGACGACGCTGCGGGTTGCGACCCGGACGCGGCGCGGACAGAATAACGACGACACCATCTGGTGGCGGGTCACCGTGTGGGGCGAACAGTATGACAAGATGATCTCTTTTTTGAAAAAAGGATCTCCTGTGGTCGTCTTTGGCGAACTCCATAAACCTGAAATTTTTAATGACAGAGAAGGCAAGCCGCAGATCTCGATGGAGATCACCGCGAGCCTCCTGCAGTTCAGCCCGTTCGGCAAACCAGGCGAATCGCGGCAGGAAGGGCAGCACCAGGCCGGCCCCGCCGCTCCGTTCGGCGTGCCCCATCCGCAGCAGAATCAGGAAGCTCCCGCAGCCTCCTACGCGCAGCGCGGAACAGGTCCGAAACCTCAGGGCGACACGTTTGACGACGAGGTTCCATTTTGAAGTTCTCTTTCGCTCCGCGGCCTGAGAAACGGGAAAAGGCTGACCTCGTCATCCTTCCTTTTTGGGAAGGGGGGAAAGAGGCGGCCGACATTTCTCCCTGGAAAAAGGGGATTGCTCCCGCGCTTTCCGATTTCAAAGGAAGGGCAGGTGAGACGGTTCTCCTTTTTCTGGAGGAGAGGGTTCTCCTTCTCGGTTTAGGAAAAGAGGAAAAAGCGAATTCCGAATCGCTGAGACGAGCCTATTCTTCGGCCGTGCGCGCGGCGAACAGGAAAAAAGCGAAGAGCCTGAACGTCCTTTTTCCTAGACTAAAAGCGGTAAGCCATGAAGAGGCGCTGCGGGGAGTGGCGGAAGGGATCCTCCTTTCGAATTACGCTTTCACCCGGCTGAAGGGCGTTTCGCTGAAAGAGAATCCGAGCGTTCTCGTTGAAAAAATCTGCTGGATCGGCCTCGACGGCAAAGAGAAAGCAGAGTTGGAAAAGATCGAGACGGTGGCGGAGGGAGTGAATTTCGTCCGCGATCTCGTGAACGACAATTCCGACGATAAAATGCCGCAAGCGATCGGCCAGATCGTTCTCGGCCTGCAGAAGAAGAATTCCAAACTGAAAGCGTCCATTCTCGATAAGAAGCGGATCGAAGCTGAAGAGATGGGGCTCCTTTTGGCGGTCAACCGCGCTTCAAAGAACGATCCGGTTTTGGCGTGTCTTTCCTATCGGGGCGACCCGAAGTCGAAAGAGCACATCGTTCTCGTCGGCAAAGGGATCACTTACGACACCGGCGGGCTGCAGATCAAGCCTCCCGACGGGATGATGACGATGAAGGCCGACATGGCCGGCGCAGCAACGGTCTTGGGCGCGGTGCATACGGCGGCCGAGCTGGGACTGAAAGTGAATGTGACTGCGGTCGCTCCGCTCTCGGAAAATTCGATCGGGTCGGGCAGCTACAAGCTGGGCGACGTCTACCGCTCGAAAGCCGGCAAGACGGTCGAGGTGAACAATACGGACGCGGAAGGGCGGCTCGTTCTCGCCGATGCGATCACCTATGCGATCGAGCATTTGAAGCCGACCTGCCTCGTCGATCTGGCGACGCTCACCGGTTCGATGGTGATCGCGCTCGGAGAAGATATGGCCGGCCTCTTTTCCAACGATGAGACAGTGGCGAAAGATCTGCTGGCCGCTTCCGATAAAAGCGGCGAGATGCTTTGGCGGATGCCTCTCCACGCCGACTATAAAGAGGCTCTTAAGTCGGAGATCGCCGACATGCTCAATACGGGCGGGCGGGATGCGGGATGCGTAAAAGCGGCTCTGTTCCTGCACGAATTCGTGGGAAATCTTCCCTGGGCCCACCTCGATATCGCAGGGCCTGCATTTATGACGAAACCGAAACACTACAATATAGCGAAAGGGACTGGCTACGGCCTGAGGCTTCTGATCGATTTCCTCGAAGGGAGAGCCCGGTGAAGTGGCTCGTCTCCGCGCCTTCTAAACTCGCTTCATTTTTACAGGACCAGTTCGCCGGGAAATACTCGGGCAAACAGCTCCGGCGCGCGCTGGAAGCGAACCTTTGCCGCGTCAACGGTTCGGTCGAGCGGTTCGCCTCGCGGCTCCTTAAACGGGGGGATTCGGTAGAGCTGGCTCCGAGCTGGAAGTCTCTTTTAAGCCCGAATCTGACCGGCTTTAAGACTCTCTATGAAGACGAATTCCTGATGATCGTCGACAAGCCGGCCGGATGGGTGTGCGCCGATCCAAACGCCCTGAAAGCGTTCGGCCCGAAACGGTATCTGGTCCACCGGCTCGACAAAGACACCACGGGATTGCTTCTGATCGCGAAATCGACGAGCGCGCGCGATGCGCTGATGGAGCTTTTTGAAAAGCGGGAGATCGAAAAGAGCTATCTGGCCCTTGTCGACGGCATCCCCCGCGAAAATCGGGGCAAAATCGAGAGCCTTTTCATGAAGAAAGGGTCGTTCGAAGGGCAGACGATCTGGGGATCGGGTCCCAAAGGGTTGACTGCGATCACCGAGTGGGAAAAAATCGGCTCCGGAGAAAAATGTTCGCTTCTGCTTTGCCGCCCGTTTACAGGGAGAACCCACCAGATCCGCGTCCATCTGGCGGAGATGGGGCATCCGATTCTGGTCGATCGGCAGTATGCGAAATCGTTCCGTTCCCGTTTATTTATCCCGAGGACGCTGCTTCACGCCCTCAGGCTGAAATTCGTCCACCCGTTTCTGAAACGGGAGATCGACATTGTCTCTTCTTTACCGGTCGACATCCACGATGTCCTGATCCAGGTGTCCCTGGATATGGGACATCTTCGTGAGCTTCTTCACAAAAAAGAGAAGAAGGACGCCGGGGATCGCCGTCATGAAGATGAAGAGGCTGAAGAAGCTGGCGAGAGTCCCCATCTTGTCCATTAGGCCGGCGAGCAGCCCGCCGCTGTAGAAAGCAACTCCTACGCACACATACCAAAAGCCGATCAGCAACGCGGTGTATTTAGGAGGCGCGAGTCTGCTGACCATCGAGAGGCCGATCGGCGCCAGAAGCATTAACCCTATAGCCATCAGAAAATAGGCGAACACCAGATAGCTCCAGGAAGCATCGGCCGTTTTCGCTCCTTCGGGAATGGTGACCGATCCGATCCGCATGATCCAGAAGCAGGCGGCGATGAAGAAAAGGCTCAAAGCTGTTTTGAAGGCAGGGGAGGGGTCTTTGCCTGTTTTTTGGAGCCAGGCGTAAAGGCCTGCCAATACGGGGGCGAGCAGGATCAGAAAAAAGCTTTCGCTCGACATGAAGACCCCTTCGGGGATCGAGATGCCGCCGATCGTTTTGTCCATGAAATCATGAGCGAAGATCGCCATCGAGGAGAAAGCCTGGTTGTAGGCGGCCCAGAAGAGGATCGAGACGAGGCAGAAGATGGCGATCACGATCAGGCGGCTTTTGTCGATGGGCGTCAGCTTGGCGTGGGCGTGGGTCTCTTTCTGCAGGGTTTTGAGCGCGCGGTAGGTCTCTTTATGTTTCATCAGATAGAATATGAGTGGAATGAGGCCGGCAATCTGAACCATTCCCGCAAGGACGAAAGCGGCGGGCCAGCTGATCAGTTTGGCGACAGTTCCCAAAGAGACAAGCGCGAGGAAGACTCCGAGATTGATCGAGGCGTAGTAGATCGAGAAGCCCGCTTCGCGGAGCTTCGGTTTGTCGCGGTAGGTGTAGCTGAGGACAGTGAGGATGCTGGGGGTGAAGAGGCCGTAGCCAAGCGCGATAATCATCAGCGAAAAGTAGAGGAGGCCAGGCATGCCCGCTGCGAGGAGGAAGCAGCCGATCGCGTTGACCAGGGCTCCGAGAATCAGAGGCGATTGGTAGTTCCACCGGTCGGCGACCCATCCCCCGACGAGAGGAAGAAAGGCGGCGCATCCGCTGAAGATTCCGTAGATGTGGGCCGCCCTATCGTTCGAGAAGCTATGGCTTTCGATGAGATAGAGGACCAAAAGGTTGCCGACGCCCCAGAATGCGAATCTCTCGCACAGTTCGGTCAGGCCAAGGATCCAAAGTTCTTTCGGGTGCTTCGAGAGGGATAGGGACATGGGGGAACTCCTTTGAATCCATACCTAAACCTTCGGGAAATTTTCTTCTAGCGGAAAGAGGCTCGGACGGCCGAGAGGAGCCTGTCGAAGTCGATGTGCTCTTCGACGATCTTGACCGCTTCGGCGATTTTTGCCGTGTCTTCTTTGCGGATTTTGGCCGTGTAGGTGTTGATCATCTTCATCGCGACGAAGCTGCTGACCGGCGCATAGAGCATTGGGATGCTGGCTCTTTTGATCTGCTCGACGATCGATTCTTTGGGCGGGGTTTTTCCCGTCAGGATCATCCCCGTTTCCAAGTCGTCTTCGGGATGGGAGATCTTCAGGTCCCAGTAACGGGTGAGAGTAGCCAGGATAATGTCTTCTCTGTCCGCAGGGGTGATCACGAGCTGGTTCGGGATGATGAGCGTCCGGTACATTTCGACGGAGGTGGCGACGAGGCGGATATGTTGGAAGTGGCGGAGCTTATGCTCTTTTCCGGTGAGGAGGGAAGTTTGGAACAGAAGTTCGAAATCGTTCATCGTAGGCATGCTGAGAAGGGTGTCGTACGGGATGCACCCCAAAAGAGGGATGTTCCATTTTTGAAGGGCCTTATTCATATATTCGATGATCATTTCCCGCTTGTCGTCGAGGACGCGGTTGAGGATGACGCCTGCGACGCGCGCGCCTACATGCAGGCACTGGGTTCGGTTCAGCGCCAGTTCATCGAAGGAGGATCCAAGGCCGCCTGAGGCGACGAGGACGACAGGGCAGTTGAGAAGAGCGGCGACCTGCGCGTTGTTTAAATCGACTATCGAGCCTACGCCTGTGTGTCCCGTCCCTTCGACTACTAAAGCTTCATTCCGTTTTGCGATCGCCGAATAGGATGCGCCGATTTTTTCAACGAGGTCTTTGTGATCGACTTTTCCATCGAGGTAATCGCGCGTGAATCCGCGCGGAAAAAGAACGGGGCTCATCTCTTCGTAGCTGTCTTTCAGCTCGAAATGGGATTTGAAGAGGACGACATCTTTATCGACATGGACGCCGGTCTCTGTTTCGATATGTTCCTGTCCGACCGGCTTCATGAAGCCGACTGATTCGAAACGTTTTTTCAAACCGGAAACAAGACCCAGGCACGTTGTTGTTTTTCCAACGTTTTGTCCGGTCGCAGCGACAAAGAACGCAACTTTCCCCATGCGTTGAGATTACTATTTTTTTGCAAAAAATGCAATCATGGATTTTTGATTTAATTTAATTGTTTTTGTTTGTTGTTGAATAAAATAACGGAGCGAAGTAATGAGAGGTTTAAGAATCTATCCGCAAAGTAGAGGGTTTAGAGATTCGAGAAAATTTTTGCGACCCAGTGAGGGGCCCCCTTTAGGGGCGCTGGGACCAAAAAGTTTCCGAAGACCGACATTATAATTTGCGGATAGGTTCAAGGGGTATTTATGAAGAAGTTAGTACTCGGAATTTTGGGATTGGCGTTTGCCTTTGCGGTCTCTTCCTGCGGCGAACAGAAACAGCAGAAGAAGAAGCTGACTGCCCAAAAAACTCCCGACAAGCAGATCGAGCGGCATCACGACCGTTGGTAAGCGGGTTCTTTGAGCAGAAGCTCCGCCATTTTCCGCACATCGGGAAATAGCTCCTCTTCCATTTTTTTCACTCCTTCCCAATCAAACCAGCGGAATTCTCCGAGATCTTTTCCCAAGAGATTTTCTGCTGGCCGCGCGACATAGATGAAATCCATATGCTGGTGCGCCGGCTTCTCTTTGAAGGCGGGAATATTTTCGAGCAGGCAGAGGAAGGGGCGCGGAAAGCTGACGGCGTTATAGGCTTCGATCCTGATATTTTCCTGTTCGATGAATTCGATTTCGAGATTCGTCTCTTCCATCGTTTCGCGGCGGGCGGCCTCGGGCGGCGTTTCGTTCGGCTCCACGTGGCCGCCGGGAGGAAGCCATTTGCCCAGCTTCGGATGGCGGTGGAGGAGGAGTTTGTTTTCGTGAACGATGTAGACGGTGGCAGTAAAATGACGTTCCATCAATGCCAGCTTCTAATGATGATGAATTAGATTCAAGAGTTCTTTCAGAACGCGCGGCGGGCTAAGCTCGGCGAGGCACGGATTTTCTTCCGTGTTGAAACGGCACGATTTTTTCTGGCAGGGAGAGCAGGAAAGGGTGGATTGGAGGTGGATTTGCGATCCGCCCGAGGCGCCGATGAGGCCTGAATCGGTCGCTCCGTAGAGTGTGACGGAGGGGATGTTGAGCGCTGCGGCGAGATGGCTGAGGCCGGTGTCCATCGAGACGCACCCTTTGGCCCGCTCGATCACATAGCCGATTTCAGAGAGGGTCATCCGGGGAAGAACCTTCGCTTTCGAGGAGGCGAGGCGCTGGGCTCTGGCCTCTTCAGTCCGGCTGCCCCACGGGAGGTAGATGGCGAGCCCCGATGCGGCGGCTCGGTCGATCAGTTCCTGCCAGTGTCTTTCCGGCCAAAGCTTTGTTTTCCAAGCGGCGCTGTGGATGAAGAGGAGATATTCGGGGGCCAGTTCGAAGGAGGGTTTTGCAAAGCGGTTCCGCTGGATTTGGAAGTCGGGAGGAGAGAGGGGAAATGGGTAGCCCAGCGCGGAGGCGAAGAGGCGGCGGAGCCGTTCGATGGCATGGAGTTTCCACGAGGCCGGATAGTGTTTGTGGTAGGCGAGGTGGGCGATCCATTCGCGCGCGGAATGGCGGTCGAATCCGGCGCGGGTCCCTTTTGCAAAAAGAGAGATGAGCGCCGATTTGAAATTGCCCTGTCCGTCGATCACGAGATCGTAGGGGGAAGCGCGGAGAGAGCGGATCAATTCTCCGATCTGCTGGCGCGTCTTTTGCTCGAACGGATGGGCGCGCCACTTGCGGTGGTTCGTCGGGAAGATTTTCTGCACTGCAGGATGCCAGAGGGCGACTTCGCTAAAATTTTCATCGACCACCCAGTCGAAGGAGAGCCCCGGAATCGCCCTTTGCGCGTCCGTAAGAGCGGGGAGGGCGTGGATCAGATCGCCGAGAGAGGTCAGTTTAACGAGGAGCGCGCGTTTCATGATGCTTAGGATAAAGCATGCGTGAGATTAAAAGAAACGCTCTAGGCGGTGAGAGGCCTGCGGAAAACGGAGCGGGAGACGGAAGGGCGCGAATCGACGATCGCTTTCATGCCCCAGGTCGCTGCGGCGTGGGAAATGTGGGCCGAGAGGGTTAGGTTGTAGGCCGCTTCGAAGATCTGCATGACTTGCGGAACTACGTTTTCGCGTACCGCTCCGACAGCTCCATCGGTGAATTTCGATCCGGCCGCTGCCGCGCCTGCCACTCCGCCAGCCACTCCAACGAGTCCGGGGAGAGCGCCTGCAGCGAGGCCTGCTACGGTAGTTCCTCCGACTGTCTGAAGGAGCGCTCCCGCTTTGCCGTCGCCTGCAAGGCCCTGCATGTTCTGGACGGCGAGGTAGGCGCCGGCGCCGATCGCTGCGCCTGCGACGGGGCCGAAGGCGAGGCATGCGAGGAGTCCTGCAGCGCCTGTCAGGAATCCAAGCTGATCCGGATTTAAGCGGACTTGGGCTTCCTGCTGCACGTTGGGGATCTCTTCCCTCAGGGCATCGAGCGCTTCTGCGGCTTCCTCGATTTCCCGGGCCATCGCTTCATGGTTTTGCCGCTTTCTTTCTCGATAGCCTTCGGTTTTCGCCTGGAGGTATCCCCCGAACGCGGCCAGATCGGCTTCGAGAGCGAGTTTTTGCGCAGCCTTGGCTTCGGCATATTTCTGCTGGATCTGCTGCATTTCCAGAGTCAGAGGATTCCAGATTTCTCCATCAAAGTCGATCCCTACAGGGTGCGTTCCAAACAGTTCGATTTTCCTAATGATGGCGCGGAGGCGGCTTTGTTCAGCGATGTCTAAATGGGCAATGACCTTATTGATTTCCTTCATGCAGGCGCCCTGGTCGAAGCCTTGGAGCCCGAATCTGCGGAGGGCTTCCGGATTTCGTTTGTAGCGCTGGTAGTTGGCGAGGCGGTAGAGGAGGCCCTGGTTTCTCTGGGCCGGGTTGCCGGCGCCGCTCGGATCGAGTCTTTTCAGCCCTTCGAGGATCTGATCGTTTTTGCCGACCGCATCGAAATGGCGGGCCAGATTTTGGGTATGCTGGCGGGTTTCTCCGAATTCAGGCGCGTTAGCAGGGAGATGCTCGCCGATCCGGCGCAAAGGAGATTCCAGGTGGGGGATCATGTCTTTAAGGCGTCTCGGTGCCTGCTCAAGCTGCTGGGGAACTCCAGCGAGCAGAAGATGCATCCTCTCGAATTCTTCGCCGACCTGGGCGTGCGAGGAGTATTTCGTCTGCAGTTCCTGCAGGGCGGCCATTCGGGCGGTCAGGTTTTCGGCGCGGACATAGAGAGGGGAGAGAACCCGGTTGATCCCTTCGCGCGCGGCGGGTTCGAGGCCTTCCAGTCTATGCTGCAGCTGGGAGAAAGCTTTCATGCGGCTTGCGACGGCGGCGATTTCGGGGTGGATGCTGTTGGCGGGATCGGCCGAGTCGGCGTCGGTTTTTTCCCGGATTCTTCCGAAATAGTAATGGAGCTGGCCGAACGTTCTTGCTGATTCCGCCTGCTGCGATTCAAACGATTGGCGTGTCTGTTCCGCGGCTTTTTCGGGGCTTAATCCAGAGATTTCTTCCTCGACCGCCTCTTCAATAATCAGTTCGAATACGGTGCGGGCTTCCCGTTTGAGGTCTTTTCTCTGCGCTTCGAATTCCTCTCCCATTTTCGCCCAGCCTGCGACGTCTCTCGGGGCGCTGCCTGTAAAAGGGACGTTCATCAGATCGAAGAGGTTGGCCGCCATCTCTTCATGGTTGGCGGGATCGGTAAGGAATTCAAGGAATACTTGGCCCCCTTTGACAATGCCGTCGCGGATCGCATTTTGAACGGTATCATTGAGGGCGCCGCCGCCTTTATCCATCGATTCGAGTTTGGCCTTGAGGGAGTCCTGGGTTTGGTGGGGCATCAGATCCAAAGCCCGTTTCAGCTTGATCACAACGTCAGGCAGTTTTTCTGTTCCAGGGATCGCAGGGACAGGTTTGGAATCGTCTTTTTCGGCTGTGAGCTTGCCTTTGAGCTTGGTGAATTGCGCGGTGAAGAACGTCGTGAGGGCTTTGGAGAAGGGGAGGTTGTGCGGTTTGGCGGCGTCGAGTCCCTCTTCGACGGCTGATTTCAGAACGGAAGGAAGGATGTTCCGGCGCATTTGCCACCAGATGAAGGCGTTGAGGATCCATTCGACCGGTTTCAGGATGAAGGCAATCGGCTTGCCGATGATGGGGATTTTTTTCGTCCCTTTAAAGAAGGGAACGTAGGTCGAAAATTCGGACATCATCCGCTTCGCAAACGAACCGCAGAGATTTTCCAGAGCGTAGTCTTCGCCCAGCTGCTGGAGGGTGTGCATCGAATGTTTTTCCGGATTGGCGTCGAAGACTCTGCCCGCAGCCGAGGTTTCAGCCCGTTTCGCGAGGATCTTCTGGAGGCCCCGGTCTCTTCCGATCCGCTTTGGAGAATAGCCGTATCGTTCGACGATTGCCCGCCGTTTGTAGTCGTCCAAATCGCCGTTTGGCTGGACAGCCTGGGCAAATGCCCTGGCGGCGCCATTATGCGCGTCGAGGAACTGGCTTGCCTGGTCGAGGAAGCCCCGGATGAAGAAGGCCCGTTTTTGCCCGCTGTCTCTCGATGCGAGCTTCGATCTCACTTCGCCGAAGATCTCCTTCATGTAGGCGTCGACCGTGTTCGGGATGATCGAGGTCCACTTGTACGAAGTCCAATAGAAGAATTTGCAGCGCCACCACTGCGGCGAGAAGAGCTTGAGTTTGTATTCGGTGCAGAAAAGATCCCAAAGGTCTGGAGTTCTTCCGTTGACCGGGATCGATGCTTTATGGACGAGTTCTAAAATGCTCGTTCCGCCATCTTCTTCCGTAAAGCCGCAGATCGAGTAGTACATATAACTCAGCACGGCGTAATTGCCGAGATTCTGGCTGAGCGTTTCGAGATTCCTGTCGGCCTCTTCGCGCCAATTTTTGGCTTCGGAGCGCGCCTTGGGGCCTGTCGCTTCGGTTACGATTCTCGGATCGGCTACAGCGGGAACTGCATCAGGCGCCGCGACGGGGGCGGCTCCATCTAAGCCGGGCGGCTGAAGGGGAGCGGCTCCATCGGGTTCTGGCTCCGGTTCCGGCGGCGGCGGGGCTTCATCGATCCGGTTGGCGTTTGCGAATTCGAGGATCTGGGTTGCCTTGTCGTGGATCGCCTGGAGCGGCTTGGCCGCGTCTACGGGTTGTCCTTGAGCCGCTACGAGTGGGTTGATGTTGCGGCCAGCGAGGACGACCGGTTTGTCGACTGCATCGCTTGCCTGTTCGAGAACGGGCGCTGCGGCGTCGACAGCGGCTCTGAGCTGGGGATATTTTTCCTGGGCGGCATTGAAGGCTCCCTGCGCCGCTTCGCGGATCGGCTGCTGAGCGGTCTCTGGAAGAGCGTCATAGACGACTTTTCCGAGGAGAGGGAGCGAGACCACCGAAGAGACAGGGGCCAGTGCGACCACTCCAACTTTAACGAGGGGGGGCGCGGCAGTCCACGCTTCTCTTGCTACAGCGACAATCTGCTTTGGGTCTTCTTTGATTCTCTGGACGGCATCGGCAACGGTTTCGGGGGCGGGAGCCATTTCGACCGCTTTGCTTGCGACGTAGGAAGCTCCTCCAGCGACGACCGCTTGAGCGACGGCAACGGTTCCTTTGACCGCGGGGGCGACATACGGAACCATCGATCCGACCCCGGTTGCAGCGGCTTCGACAGTTTTCGTCGCCAAACCGGCTGTAGCTGCAGCGACAGCATTCCTTACCGGCTCTTTCGCTCCGTCGGGAAGCGCGTCGTAGGCGAACTTCGCCATCGCCGGAACTTTTACAGCTAATCCAACCGGTAAACAGTAAGATGCTCCCAACTTGACGATCGAAGGGGTTTTATCCCATACTTTTTTCGCCGTTGTCAGAACATGGCTGGGATGCTGGTAGATTTCGGCGACTTCAGTTTCGACGACGTGAGCCGGGTCGACCGCATCGAGCGCTTTGCGGCCCGCCCACTGTGCGGCGTGCAGCACATTCGTAGCGCCGTTGTATAGAACTGTCGGCCCTTCCGCCTGCGGGTGGATGACGCATTTCCACACGCCATGGGTAAAGCTCCAGAGTCCGCCCAACGCGGCTGAGCCGGCATTGACAGCGGTTCCCGTCACGCGGCCCACGCGGCTTTCGCGGGCAGAAGTCATCCATCTTGTGCATACGGACTGTCTTGGCTGAACTGGATCTGCTGCTGGATGCGCCATAATTATTTGTTAGATTTGGCTCATATTATACAACATTTTGGTATTAATTCTAACTTCAATAAAAAGTTGGAATCACTAAACAAAATTTCTGTTGCATTCGAAGCTGGAAAATATTATTTTTTTTCTGAAAAAAACTCAAACCAAAAAATTGAAACGATGGATGAATTCAAACAACTTCTTGCTGTTGCAGACCGGCTTCTCGGCCCGGGCGGATGTCCCTGGGATCTGGAACAGACATTATTTACTTTACAGCCCTATCTTCTGGAAGAGACCCACGAGCTGATCGAGGCGATCGACGAAGGGAAAGCCCATAAGATCTCGGAAGAGCTGGGGGATGTGCTCTACGCTCTCATATTCATCGCTAAACTGGGTGAAAAAGAGCGTCGCTTCACCCTCTCCGAATCCATAAAAAACGTTGCGGAGAAGCTGATCCGCCGCCACCCGCACGTATTTGGCGAAAAAATAGTTGAATCCTCTGACGACGTTGTGCGCAACTGGGAGGAGATCAAGAAGCAGGAGGGTAAAAAAAATCCTATTGAGGGGATTCCCCCGACTCTTCCTGCCCTGGCCCGGGCTCAAAAAGTAATTCACAAGCTGATCAAGGCTAAAAGCCCTCTGGTCTCGACCGCCGCCTCCTCCCTCTCATCTGAAGAAGAGCTGGGGCAAAAACTGTGGGAACTGATCCGGGAGGCTGACATGAAGGGGTATGATGCGGAGAGCGCGCTGCGGAGGACGAGTCAGTCGTATGAGGAGAAATTCAAAAAGGGATTATGAAAAACACCGGAGATGGTCTCGTGGCATAAGGCAGATTCCTTAAGGATGCTGCCTTCCGGCCCTGACCTGGTTCGGACAGCTTATTCCACGAGGTCCCCGGCGAAAAAAATCATACCAAGACTGGGGAAATAGTAGGAAGGAAAAAGCTGCGTTCGTTTCCAGATGCGCGTTTCGCGCCTCTGTGTTCTCTGTGTCTCTGTGGTGAATTTTTTTGGAGGCAGCGCCGGCGCGATCCATTCTTTGGAGAGAGTTCATCAGGCGAGGGGAAGCCCCACCCCCTCCCCCAAAGATTTAAACACACAGAGCACACAGAACACAGAGGCGGGGAAGCCCCCCAGCCCCCCGAT
>CAYPZU010000036.1:18932-21344 GCA_964415395.1 uncultured bacterium | reverse complement strand
GTTGCGTAAGCGAGGGCCTGCTGATGCGGCTGGATCCGGCGGACTTCTTCGAGTTTTCCCCTATGCCGGTCGAACTCGTAGTAGCGGATCGTCCCGTCTGCGTGGGTCGTGCAGAGCTTCTTCCCCGAGAGCCAGAAAATTGCAGAGATCCTTGATCCGGCGGCAATTTCAGCGATCGGCTCCTCATCTTCAAGATTCCAAATCCCCAAAGTAGTTTGGCCCGCCGCAAGCAGAGGCCTCTCCGGTTCATTCGAAAACGCGAGGGCAGAAATTCCCGACTCAAAAAGAGGCTGGCGGAAGAGAGGCTCATAATGCCGCCCCTCTTCATTCTTTCTGTAGACAACCGCAAATCCATCCGCGCCGCCTGTCGCCAAATAGCTTTTGTCGCTAGAGAGAGCCAGTGAAGCAACCGCTCTCTTGTGGCTGGCTTCCTCAAACTGGATGATCTTCTGCGACTCGCGGTTGATCTGGTAGAGTTTCCCGGAAAGGGTGGCGGCGACAATATACATCCCGCCCACGGCAATCCTAACGATCGGCTCGCTGCAGATTTTTTTGGTCCGGAGGCGAACCGGTTCCATCCCGGGATGAACGTTCCAAATATCGAGCCACCCTTTCTCCGTTCCCGCAGCCAGCCTCTCCATCCCTTGCGTATTTTCATAAAACGCGAGGCAGCGGGGGCGGTTGCCGTAGTAATACGCCGGCGCCTGGTTCGGAAATCGAAGACTTGGACATCCATTCGGAAGCCCGCGGAACCTGCTCCGGGGAATCAAAACGTCGACGTCGCTGGCCTGAAGGAGGCGGTCGCTCGGGATAAACTGAACGAAAGCGGTCCTCCCGGACTGCGCCGACTGGGCCGCGGGAAGCGCCATCCAGTCGTCGACTTCATAGTATTGATCGGTGCCTCCGGTCGATTCCCTGGGAGGGATGAATCCGCGCGGCCTGGCAGGTTCAACAATCACCCCTGTCGATCTCTTCGGCCTATATACAGGGGGCAGGACGCTGGAAGCGGTCCGCTCGACGTGGGCGACAGCAGAAAGGCCCGCTCCTTCGGAAAGAAGCCTCGCGCGGCGCGGCGTCGTCAGGGACCAGATGACTCTCTTGTCTATCGGCGAAAGATTGCGCCGGGCGCTGAGAGAAATTTTTTGCTCCGTAAGCTCCCTTTCTCTCTGAATCGGTGGGAGGCTTTTGGGACGCTCCGGAGTGTCCGGCAAGCGGAGCGGAAGGCCAGCGCCTTGAAATATAGACATAAAAATTATCCAAATTAATTTACAAAGATAATACCACCAATTTTTATTAAATTAGAACGATCAAAATCTAATTTAACGAGTCGGTGAATTCGCGGAATTCGGGAAGATCTTTGATCGAGGCGAAGACCTCTTCTTTGAGAACAGCCTGGAGGTCGAAATTTCCCTCCTGCCAGGCGGTCTGCAGCCACCCTCCGGCGTGCTTGGGCTGCTTGAGGAAAGCGAATGCGCGGGCGTTGCGGAGCGCCATCTCCTGAGTTGGAGCTGTCTGAAAGCAATCAGCGGAGAGCTCAGCCACAACCGGATAATTCTTGAATTCAGCAGCAAGCTGATGAAGCAGGCAAAGGGACTCGTCCGCAATCTGTTCTTTGATCGGCAGCAGAAGATCGTACGCTTCGCGATGGCGGCCCTCTTTCATATCGAGGAAAGCGAGATACTGGGCGGCGGCGACCCCTAAAAGCCCCGTCGAAGATTTGGACAAAACCTCTTCCAATAACTTCCTCGCCTGCTCTCTTTCTCCGAGCTGCAGGGCGCTTTCCGCCTGGATCAGCAGATGCTTGTTGTCTTCTTCCCGATCGTCGAGCGTCGCGTGGCGGCTCTTGCGCCACATATCGAAACTCTGGAACGCGAAAAGGAAAAAGAAGGCGCCAAAAACGCCTGGATGAGGAAAAAATAGAACGCAATTAGCGTCGCGATCACAGATCCGACAAGGAGAGAGGCGCGGAAGCCTTTGATGCCGAAAAACGCTTCGAGGACAATCCGGAGCAGCTGGCCGCCGTCGAGCGGCATCACCGGCAAAAGATTGACCACCGCCCAAAAGAGATTGGCGAGCTGCGTCCATCTCAAAATGAGGTGCACGACAGGCCAGCTGGTCCAATCAAGCTTCAGAAGAAGCGTCGCCCCCACGAAAATCATAAAGCCGAAAACGGGGCCGTTGAGCGTGATGAGGAATTGCTGCCAGAACTTGAGCTTTGGACCCTCGAAGGAAGTCAATCCTCCCAGCGCGACGAGCTGGATATTGGCTTTCTGCTTAAAGAAAACAGCCGTCAAAGCGTGGCCGAATTCATGAATAAGAACGGAGAAAAAAATAATCCCGATCCAGATGAACATGCCGATCAGGCTGCCGCCATTGAGCCAGCCGATCAGCGCGGCGAAAAGCCAGAAAAGA
>CAYPZU010000036.1:0-18922 GCA_964415395.1 uncultured bacterium | reverse complement strand
AAAGAGGATGGATTGCAATCGGGATGCGCCCCGGAAAAACTAACATTTTTGGATCGCTTCTAAAATTGTACGCCCCATCTCGGCAGGGCTTTTCGTCACCCGGGCGCCCGCTCTTTCGAACGCGGCGTATTTTTCAGATGCCGTGCCTTTGCCGCCGGAGATGATCGCGCCGGCATGTCCCATCCGCTTGCCCGGAGGCGCCGTTGCGCCCGCGATGAACACCGCGACCGGTTTGTTGCAATGCTTCCGGATCCACTCGGCGGCCTGCTCTTCCGCGTCGCCTCCGATCTCGCCGATCAGAAGGATCGCCTCTGTTCCCGGATCGGCCTGGAAATCCTTCAGCACGTCGATGAAATTGGTGCCGTTGAGCGGATCTCCCCCGATCCCGACGCAGGTCGACTGGCCGAGTCCCAGCTGGGTCGTCTGCCACACCGCTTCATACGTCAGCGTGCCGGAGCGGGAGACGATTCCGATCTTCCCTTTTTTGTGGATATAGCCTGGCATGATGCCGATTTTACACTCTCCGGGCGTGATGAGTCCAGGGCAATTCGGTCCGATGAGCCGCGATCGCTTCGAGGCGTTCATCACCCGCTTCACCTCCAGCATGTCGCGCACCGGAATCCCTTCCGTGATGCACACAATGAGAGGAATCCCCGCATCTTCGGCTTCTAGAATCGCATCGGCGGCAAACGGCGCCGGGACGAAGATCATGGTCGCATCGGGATGAAGCGCTCTTTTCGCCTCCCAAACCGTGTCGAACACCGGAACGCCGAGAACTTCGGTTCCCCCTTTTCCCGGAGTGACGCCGCCCAAAATAAGCGTCCCATATTCCTTGCATTGTTCCGCGTGGAACCGCCCGGCCTGGCCGGTGATCCCCTGCACGATCACTCTTGTTTTCTTATTCACCAGAATCGCCATCGGCTACCTCTTCGCTTTCGCTGCGGCAACCACGCGCTCGGCCGCCTGTTCCAGATTATCCGCCGTCTCGATTTTCAGATGGCTCTCTTTAAATAGCCGCTTCCCCTCTTCTACATTCGTCCCTTCCATCCGGACGACGAGAGGCACTTTCATATGGAGCTGCTTCGCCGCATAGATCACCCCTTCGGCCAGCGTCGCGCAATTCATGATCCCGCCGAAAATATTCACCAGAATCGCTTTCACTTTCGGATCGGAGAGAATGATGCGGAACCCTTCCGCCACTTTTTCTTTCGAAGCGCCCCCTCCCACATCGAGGAAATTCGCAGGCGCCGCGCCGTAGAGCTGGATGATATCCATCGTCGCCATCGCAAGCCCCGCCCCGTTCACCATGCATCCGATATCGCCGTGCATCGCGATGTAGGCCAAATCGAACTCTTTCGCAGCTGCTTCTTGAGGAGAAACCTGCGTTGGGTCGTAGAAGGAAAGAATCTCCGACTGGCGGAAGAGAGCGTTGTCGTCGACGCTCAATTTCGCATCAAGCGCGAGAATATCGCCCCCCGGCGTTTTCACCAGTGGATTGATTTCCAGCATCGACGCGTCGGTTTCGATGAAACATTTCGCAAGGCCCTGTGCAATAAGCGCCCCTTTTTTCGCCAGTTCCCCGGTCCAGCCCATGAATTTCGTTAAAAGCAGGAGCTGATAGGGCCGGAGCCTGCCGTCAAAGCTGAACGGCATCTTCAAAATTTTCTCGGGCATTTTGTGGGCGATCTCTTCGATCTCCATCCCCCCTTCGGGAGAGGCGATCAGGATCGGCACCGCGCGGTCGCGGTCGATCACTGCGCCGAGGTAATATTCTTTCTCAATGTCGGCAGGCCGCGAGATCAGAATCGTCTTCGCCACAACCCCTTCAGGGCCTGTCTGCTGATTCACCATCTTCATCCCGATCAGCGTCTTGGCGATCTGGGGGATCTCTTCTTTCGTCTTGGCGAATTTCACGCCGCCCGCTTTTCCCCTTCCTCCCGCGTGAACCTGGATCTTCAGCACAGCCTGGTTCAGATGATGCTCTTCAGCCACGCGGCGCGCTTCGTCAACGCTTGCGGCCACGCCGAAATCGGGGATCGGAATCCCATACTTTCTCAAAATTTTCTTTGCTTGATGCTCGTGGAGGTTCATCGAAAATTCTCAAATCTTTTTTCTCCCTTATGTGATAGAATGGCTTTTCAGATCAACACTTTCAAAAGAATGCTTTCGTTTTTTAAGAAAATAGCCTCCCCCTTCCTCAAACTCAAATCGGCTCTCGCCAGCAAAATCCGCGCCATTTTCTCCAAGGGCTACGACGAAAACGCCTTCGACCATCTCGAGCAGCTCTTCTACGAAGCCGATCTCGGCGCAGCGACCGCCGCCGAACTCGTCGATAAAATCCGCCACCTCGCGCGCAAAAATCCGAATCTCTCTACGGAAGAGATTCTCGCTTTCGTTAAAACCGAACTGCTCAAAGTTTTCCCGCCCCACTCGCCGAAACCGCTCGCCTCTCCCCACTGCATCCTCATCGTCGGCGTCAACGGCAGCGGAAAAACCACCACGCTCGCCAAGCTCGCCTCCTATTACCAGGCGCAAAACAAAAAAGTGCTCATCGCCGCTGGCGACACCTTCCGCGCCGCCGCCATCGAGCAGCTCGAAACCTGGGCGAACCGGGTCGGCGTTGAAATCGTCAAATCGCAGCCGAATAGCGATCCCTCCGGCGTCGCCTTCGACGCGCTCGCGAAAGCCAAATCGAAAAGCATCGACATCGTCCTCATCGACACGGCGGGCAGACTCCAGACGAAAACCGACCTGATGCACGAACTGGCCAAAGTGCGCAGGGTGTGCCAGAAGCAGATCCCGGAAGCGCCCCACGAAACCCTTCTCGTCCTCGACGCCACCGTCGGACAAAACGCGCTCGACCAGGCGAAAGCCTTCCATCAATTCACCCCCATCACAGGCCTCGTCCTGACCAAGCTCGACGGCTCCGCCAAAGGCGGCATCGCCGTCTCGATCCAAAAGCAGCTGGGCCTCCCGATCCTCTGGATCGGCACCGGCGAAGGCGCATCCGACTTAAGTCCTTTCGATCCAGCCGCTTACGTAGACGCCCTCCTTTCATAAAAAAATAATATTAGTCTGGTATAATTGTTCCTTATGGCATCCCCCGTAAGGACAGAATCCTCTCCAAGCCCGCCCGCCTCAACAGAAGCGGGAACGCCTCCTCCTGGCGACCCAAGAATCGCCGTCATCTCGCGAGAGTGCTTGGCTAACGCTGGCGGTGCGGAGCTGGATCCCGCTCTTCGATCTCAAATCCGCCAGATGACATTCGACGCATACGCTCGCATCCTGACCGAAAGACTCAAATTTGCGTTTACTTGGGGAATTCCCGTTTTATCTCAAGATCCTAATCAAGGGCCTTCCGCCGAAAAATTTCAACAGGCCATCGCTTTCTTTGAAAGCGAGATCGACAAACTCTCCGCCCTTTCCGAAAACGTACATGGCGCCCAACAAGCAATCGACGCTTGCAAAGAATATTTCCTTCTTCTGAAGGAGTTCCCTCTCGACCTGCTGGCTCAAATGGAAAAAGCCCAGCTCGAGGCAAACGCCGCCGCTCCCCATATCATCAAAACGGAACATTCGGTTGCAAAACGTTTTTGCCCCTGGAATGACTGGACGGTCGATGAAAACGGCCCCCGCTACACCGATACGGGCGACCCGCAATGGATTATCGACAAGACTACTAACACCCCCTACCTCAATGAGCCGAAATACCTCATCCGCCTCAAGTGCTTCGCTCTTATTTTCGGCACGGTCATCCAAATCATCGCGGCGCTGCTCAAAGGGATCCTCTTCCTCGCCATCTTTGCCACAGGCCTCTTCGCCAACGACGCCATCTGCCGCACTCTCTGGCCGGACAGTCCCGACGACCTGGCAGCCAACTTCGCGAAAAGCTTCCTGAAAATATTCGCAATTCCTCTTTATTCAACAGCGCTGGCCGTCACCGCCGTCTACGGCCTTTTCAATCCGTACGACGCCCGAAAGATCTATAGCGGCCTCGAGAGCGCCTATTTTGACGAATGGCGGCTTGCCCCCTGCTTTCAATCCGAAGCCTCAAGCCACTTCTTCGGCTCCAGGATCGATCAGCAAGGTGGATTCTAAATCCTCAAATCCTTTATTATGAGGGCATGGAATTTTTCTTTCTCAATCTAATTCCCTCTCTCCTCCTTAGCCGCCCCGGCTAAAAATACTTAAACCCTGTTGCCCATCTTTTTTTACACTTCAAAAACTAAAACAAGGCAATATCATGTCTCATTTTCAAAATAAATTGGTCGCCGTCCTGAATCCCAGCGTTCCTCCAGGAAAATTGATGAACGCGCTGGCGCACATGTGCATCGGCTTCGGCAATTCCCTAAATCGCGACGCCCTGCGGCTGACCAACTACAAAGATGCAAGCGGGAACGACCATCCGCATATCTCCGAAATCCCTTTCATCATTTTGGAAGGGAACAACAACAAGATCCGCAACCTGCGCCAGCAAGCGAAGCAGGAAGGGATCGCGTTCGCCGACTTCACCCATACGATGGCGGTTGGCACCTATCAGGAGCAGCTCGAACTGTCCGCTCAAACAAAAGAAGAAGATCTGATCTATTCAGGAATCGTTCTGTTTGGCGAGTGGGAAAAAGTTTCAGCTCTCACGAAAAAATTCTCCCTATGGAAATAAAGATTTCTTATTGATTTTTTAACGGGATTTTCACAAATTGGAATTAAAAATAATTTTTATTCATGACAAACCCGACCTCTTTCAACCCAGCAGGAAGTTTCTTCCCCGCCTTCTTGGGGCCTCTTCCTGCTGGGGCTCTTTGCGGCAAAAGAAAAACTCCTTACGAGCCGCAGCTCCCCATCGATCTCACGGTAGCCGACGAACCGGCTCCTCCGCCTATCGACCCCGAAATTCTCCGCTTTGAACTTGAATTTTGGAATGGGAGTCCGAAAATTGAGGAAATCCTCAAGACGACTCCTCTTTGCGAACTGAAAGACCCCGAACTCCTCTTCCTTGCCGGCCTCTACTGGTATGAAAAAGAAAACCGGTGCGATCTGGCAGTTTCCTATTTCACAGCGTCCCTGACGATCCAACCTTGGGCCGCCCATATCCTTTATTTCCAGATCAAAGCCAAAATTTCTCTCGCCCAATTCGACGCTGCAGAAAAAGATTTGGGCGTCCTTCTTTTTCTCGACCTCTCTCCCCCCTCGCTCTATATAGCCGCTCATCTCTATTGCCGGAAGAAAGATTATAAGCGGGCTGTCGACTATCTTTCGGGCTTCTCGAAACCCCTTCTCCAGGCAAGCCCCCATCTCGTTTTCCTCTTCAACCGCCTCATCGAAGAACTCGAAGACGCCCCCTCCGGAGAAAACGAGCGGCTTCTCGAACAACTTGCCTCGCTGACCGAACCTAATCCCGAAGATTTTTTAAGCGACTCTGCCGCTCCCTCGCTGATTGAAAGTGCCTCACTCCGCGTCAACGCCCGCAAGCCCAGCCTGCGCCTCTCGCTCCAATTCTGGACGCGCGGAGGAAACGTCCCTCTCGTCCGCGCCTTCTGCACCCACCCCTCTTTTGAAGGAAGCCTCCAGCGGGATCCCGAAATGTCCCAGCTCCTCGCCTCCTTTTTTCTCAAAGAAGAAGACTATGAGAACGCCCTTCTTTACGCCAACTGCGCCCTGAAGCTGAAACCCCGATCCCCCCTTCTCCTCTCCCAAAAAATCGAAGCCCTGATTTCTCTTGCCCGCTATGACGAAGCCCATGAAGCGCTCAACTTCCTCCTCTTGATCACCCGCGCCCCTGCCGCGCTCTATTCCGCTATCTTTGTTTACCTGGCCGAAAAACAGTACGACTCGATCTACCCCTATCTCGCCGCCCTGCCGAAAAACGAGATCCGGCAAAGCCCCCGTTTTATCGCCTTGATGACCCGCCTTTCCAACGAGCTTCTCCAGCGCATCGCAGAAAAACCCGAGGAAGCGCAGCACCGGCAAATGCTCCTCACCCTCGTCCACTCCTTCCTCAGACCCTAAATATACGCAGCAAAGCTCGCTCCGCTAAAAAGTGGGGCGGGGGAAGCCCCCGCACCCCCAATATAAGATCCACCACAGAGGCGCGAAACGCGCTGAAGATAATTAATAACAGGATCAACAGGATCTAGAAGGATAAAAATAGATGAAGATCGATGCAGCGGAGCTGCCTCCGCGGGCTGTGCGAGGCAAAGAGAAATCGAAGCTTGCGTAAGTCAAGCGTCCCGTCCGAGCGAGACATTCCTGGAACAGGAAGGCGAGCGAGAAGGGTCGATTTATCGAAGCCGCAGCCAGCCCCCCCAATTCAGCGCAGCGGAGCTGCCTCCGCGGGCTGTGCGAGGCAAGCGGGGTCCCCATCGACGCTTCGTCGAAAGGGGTGCGAAAGAGAAATCGAAGGGAGCCAAGGGGTCCCGACGATGTTTCATCGTTGGGGAAAAGCGACCGGTCTGAATGAGCGAGGCATTGCTTGGAAAGCAAGACGAGCGAAGAAGATCGATTTATCGAAGCCGCAGCCAGCCCCCCCCAACTGATAATTCTTTTTGTATTTAGGGAGTTATGTTAGCCTCTTTGACTTGTTTGGACTCCGTATGCGCAGCCTTCATCCTTGGCCTGTTTTCCCCTCGAATCTCAATACGCCCGCAGCGCGCTCGCTTGGGCTTCAGTTCACCTTGACAGAGCTGATCGCGTCTTTCGAGCTTTTGGATCGGATCCAGGCAGAGACGCCGAAGCGGGTTTTAGGCGCGAATCTGGCGCAGGAACTGGCGTCGATTTCGCGCGACCTGGAAAAGTTTTTACTATTCTCTTTGGAGAGTCCTTTCGTACAGAAGGGAGGCTCCCTCGACAAGCTTTGCTTTTATTCGGAAATCTTGCTACAAGCATCGAATAACGCCGATCCGGAACTGTCCATGCTGCTGGATGAAATGCGCGACGAGATTATGAAAATCAAGGGAAAGCTGAACGTGTGGAGAAAGGCCCCGCCCCAGATGGCTGAGATTGTATCCCAGCTTTTGGATCTGTATGGCGGAATGCACCACAAGCTGTGCCGCTTTTTTAGCGCGCTGACCGGGTTCGTGCAACAGTCCCGATCAGATGAAAATGTTTTATTTTTCTTATTGGAAAACCGGAATCAGCTCAACGCCCATCTAGGCTCGCGGTGCGTCGAAGAGCTTCTGCATCGGCTGTTCCCCGCGGGAATTGTGCAGCTGAGAGCTGCGATCTGCGAAGGGTATACGAGAAGAGGATTCACCTCTTTTCTGGCCAAAGCGGAGCCTCTGATCGAGGCGATCGAGTGGGAGGCTGCCCCATTACAGACGACTTACTCCACTTAATCCGGGATACGCTCTTTTTCTTGAAAGAGGAGTCCCATCCGCCGCTCTTCGCTTCGCCTGAAGACGCCGACTATTTCCGCAAATTGGCCAAAGCAAGAACGCCGGAACGCGCGGCGCCGCCCCCCATGCCGGAAATCGTGTTGCCAAAACGGGAACCGCCTAAGGCTGCTCCGGAAATCCCGAAAGCTTCCCCCGAAGCGGCTAAAGCCCCTCCTCCCGAGCCGGCCAAGCAAACGTTCGTCCCCGCCTCGCTGCCTGAAACGGCGCCCGCCGATTTCCAATCGCTGCGGGCTCTTTTCGCCAAAATCGCGCCAGGCTTCCCGCTGATCAACGAGATCCCGTGCGACGAGATTGCGAAAAAAATCGCCGCGCGCTGGAAGACCAAGAATCAGACCGCTCCGATTTCGATCCTCTCCTATCAGGAACCGCCTGCGCAGAAAGCGCTTCTCGAGCAGCTGGCGAAAGCGATCGACGTCGTTTTCGGCCCGGCAAGACTCGTTCAGGCCGAATCAATCGAGAAGGATAAGCAGTGGGAAGCCTTTTTGTCTGTTCCCGACCTGAAATGGGTGATCGCCTGCGACTACTCTCTCTGGCAGCTCGGCGGCCTGATGCATTTTTATAAAGAGAACCCGGCTCAGGCGACGCGCGAGCTGGGTAAAGTCCCCCTCTTCCTCCTCCCGGACCTTTCGCTCTACCTGAAAGATCCCCTCCTGAAACGGTCTTTATGGAAAGCGTTATGCCAGAAGCTCTCTACGTAGAGGTCGTTCTCGACCAAAATCTGGCCCGCCCCCTCGACTACGCCGTGCCGGAAGAGTGGAAAAGCCAGGTGCAAGTCGGCATGCGCGTCGAAGTCCCGCTGAAAAACACCCTGAAAAAAGGGACGATTGCGGCGGTCAAGAAAAGCTCTGCTTTTTCGACCGTGAAGCCGATTGCGCGCCTCCTTTCGGAAGGGAGCGAGCTTTCAGATCCTTTGTGGAGGCTCGCCCAGTGGATCTCCCACTACTACTGCGCGCCGCTGCAGAGGGTTGTGAAATGCTTTATCCCTCCGAATGTGAGAAAAGAAGTGAAGCAGAAAACGCAAGTGTTCCTGTCGCTTGCGAAAACACACGAAGCGACGCTGGAGGCGATCGGAACTCTCAGAGGAAAATTTCCGCTTCATGCCCAGATCCTTGAAACGGTCGTGAATGAAAAAAGGGGGATTTTCCTTGCGGAGCTGATGGCGCGGCTCTCGATCTCGCGCAGTCCCATCGATTCGCTGGTGAAAAAAAAATTCCTCTCGACGGAAGCGAAAGCTGTGAGCGAAGATCTGCTTCTTGAAGAAGAATTCTTTCCTACGCGCGCCAAAACGCTCAATGAAGAGCAGGCGCAGTGCTTAAAGTCGGTGCAGGACGCTCTCTCTTCCAACCGTTTCTCCACGCACCTGCTCTTCGGGATCACCGGAAGCGGGAAAACGGAAGTCTATCTGCAGGCGATTCAGTCGGCGCTCGACCAGAACAAATCGGCGATCCTGCTCGTCCCTGAAATTTCGCTCACTTCCCAGACGATCGAGCGGTTCCGCTCGCGATTCAAAGAGAAGATCGCCATTTTGCACCACAAACGAAGCCTGGGAGAGCGGAGCGCGGCCTGGGACGATTTGAAAAAAAACGAAGCGCGGATCGTCATCGGCGCCCGCTCGGCGATCTTCGCTCCCGCGCAAAATCTGGGGCTGATCATCGTAGACGAAGAGCACGACAGCTCCTACAAACAAAGCGACGAGCCTCCCTGCTACCACGGCCGCGACGTAGCGGTCATGCGGGGCCATTTCGAACAGTGCGTCGTTCTGCTGGGCAGCGCCACGCCCTCGATTGAATCGCGCTATAATGCCGAGACGGGCAAATACGCCCTCCACACTCTCCATTCCCGCGCGACGCAGGCGAGCCTGCCCAAAGTGCGGATCGTCGATATGAAGCGGGCGTTCGACATCGCGGGAGGCTTCACCCATTTCTCTTCGGAACTGCTCGACGCGATGAAAGCGCGGATCGAAGCGGGAGAGCAGACGCTCCTTTTTCTAAACAAGCGGGGCTACCACCGGATGCAGCTGTGCAAAGGGTGCAGCCACGTGATCAAATGCCCCCACTGCGATCTGGCGCTCACTTTCCACCGCTCGCAGCAGCTTCTTCAGTGCCACCTCTGCGATTTCAAGCAGACGCAGCCCCGCTCGTGCCCCAACTGCAACTCTCCTGAAGCGCTCGAGTTCAAAGGATTCGGCACGGAACATGTGGAGCGGTCGCTCCACGCCGTCTTCCCCGAGGTGCGCACGCTCCGGATGGACCGGGACACGACAAAGACAAAAAACAGCCACGAAGAATTATTCAAGCAGTTCCGCGCTCATAAAGCCGACGTTTTGATCGGAACGCAGATGATCGCTAAAGGATTTCACTTCCCCTCGGTCACTCTGGTCGGCGTCCTGAACACCGATTCGACCCTCTCGATTCCCGATTTCCGCTCTCCGGAGCAAGTGTTCCAGCTCATCACGCAGGTAGCGGGCCGCTCCGGGCGCTCCCAGCTCCCGGGAGAAGTGGTGATCCAAACGTTTCTTCCCGACCATCCCACCATCCGCCTCGCGGCAGATCAGGATTATTCAGCTTTCTACAAGGCTGAACTCGAAGAAAGACGCACCTTCTCCTACCCCCCGTTTTGCCGCCTTATCAAACTCCTTTTCTCCTCGGTTGATGAGAGCCAGGCTTTAGAGGCCGCTGAGGAGACCCGGAAATATCTGGTCCCCCTCCTCCCCCCCGATGCGGAAATTCTCCCCGTCGCCCCGGGAGGCCACCCCAAAGTCAAAGACCTATACCGGTTCCAATTCATCATTAAGTCACTGAAAGTCAATACTTTATCTCCAATCTTATCCCCGCTGAAATCCCCCCTCCCCAGAGTCGATCTCAAAATCGACGTCGATCCTCTATCGACCTTTTTTTAAACCGGATTTTTATTGTTTTTAGATGTAAAATAGACGCAAAAAAAATGGACTTTTCTATTTATGACAAATCCTACAGGAAATCTCTCCCCCCGAAGCCGAGACGAAGACGAGTGGAAGCTCCCCTCGCAGGCTCCTTCGCCTAAAACCCCAACGCATGAGCGAAGTCTTTTTCAAAGCGCTGTATCTCCGCTGAATTTTCAGCTCTCGGGCTCAGGCTCCAGCACGGCCTCCACAGCTCTTTTATCGCCAACCCGGCCCATGTCGACCAACAGCAGGCCGCTGCTCAGAAAAGTCTCCCAAGCAGCAAGCCGCACCCTGAAACTGGATGGACTAGGAAGCTCCCTCAAAATGTACGATGCTTTCGGAGACGAACCTTCAGTAGAAAAAAAACCATTAAAAAGTTTTCCTTCCTGTATGCTGCCCGATGCTTCGGCCTTTCCTGAAACAGGCCAGGATATTTACTCCGTCTTCGACCACACCGAATTGCTCCAAGCCAGAGGACTCGCCTCTCCATCGACCCCGAAACCTCCTGCCGCTCCTGCAGTGATAAAATACAACCGGCTCCCCTGGGACCAATCCCCCTTTCTCCAGCGCTCTCTGCAATACAGAAAAACCCTTCTTCAATACGCCGAGGCCCAGAAACAGGGACCGATCCAGCCGTTCACAATTCCCATCGATGCGCAGCGCTTCGCCAGAGTCCATTCGATCAAGCAGCTTCAGGGTGGACATAATTCGATTGTTTTCAAATGCGAACTCTCCGGAGATCTCGAGGGCGTCTATGTTTTGAAATTGATCACCGGCCCCCTGAAAGAAACACCGGCCGGAAATTTGTACGAGGATCCGCGGGATGTGATGACCCGCGCCGGCAACCAGCTCCGCAGATACGCTGAATATGCTCGAATTCCCTACCTCAGCGCGCACACCGCCCCGCACGCCAACTTCGACCCTCTCCTTGCCGAGACGTCCCCTCTTCTCAATATAAAAGACGATGACGACCGGGGCGACGCCTTTAGGGAATTCCTGATGAAATGCCCCCATCCGGTCTGCTTCGTCCCTTTTATCTCCAATCCGCTTCCTGTCGAATGGGATCCCTCCTCCTCGATCTGGAAACAGGTGCAAACTCTCTTCCGCGTCGCCCACAGGAACAACGTCGCCGTCGACGCCCGCAGGTCCAACTTGCGCGTGGATGAGAAAGGGCGCGTCCTCCTCACTGATCTTTTCGAGTTGAACGAAGAGCTCCCTACAGTGCTCTATCGCGAACTATTTGCCACCCTTCTTCCGCCTGGGCAGCGCCACCTGCTCGATCCGCGGGAAGGGAACAAGAATAGTCCCCGCAGGCAGCTCTTTCCTTTTAAAAGCGGCTCTGGCAAAAAGATGGAATGAAATTCCATTCCTACGCGGCCCTGGAACCCAAAGGGCCGCTCGTCTCGCATCCGATCGACTCTCCCCCTTTAAATCCCAACGAAGTCCTCGTCCGCCTCACCCACTGCGGCCTCTGCCACACCGACATCCACCTGATCGACGACAACTGGAAACGGTCCACCTATCCGCTCATCCCGGGCCATGAAGCCGTCGGCGTGATCGCTCAAACCGGCTCCGCAGTTCCCCAAACCGAAATCGGCAAGCGGGTCGGGATCGGCTGGGTGCGCGCCGCCTGCATGGACTGCCCCTCGTGCATGCAGGGAGATTCCAATCTCTGCGCGAAACGAACCACTGGATCGAACGCTTCGGGAGGGTTCGCCGACCACCTGATCGCCGACAGCCGATTCGTCTACCCGATTCCCGACGCCCTCGATTCAGCGCACGCCGCCCCGCTTCTCTGCGCTGGAGCCTCGGTCTACGCCCCGCTCCGGAAATTCGCCGTGCAGGGCCCCCACAAAGTTGCCGTTCTCGGGATCGGCGGGCTTGGCCACCTTGCGCTCCAGTTCGCCTCTGCTTTCGGCTGCGAAACAACCGCCCTCTCCCACTCCCCTTCCAAAAAAGAGGAAGCGCTCCGTTTTGGCGCAACCCATTTCTCCACCTACGACCCTCTCCCCTCCGCGCAATTCGACCTCATCCTCTCCACCGTCCATGAAGACCTCGACTGGAACCGGATTCTCTCTCTTCTCAAACCGAACGGCGTCCTCTGCTTTCTCGGCAGACCGCCCCATCCGGCCTCGATCGACGTCTCGCTCCTCATCTCCCCGCCCAAAACGATCACCGGCAGCACCAACGCCAACCGGTTTCTCATGAACGAAATGCTCGCCTTCGCCGCTCGGAAAAACATCCGCCCCCAAATCGAGCGGCTTCCCCTCTCCCGCATCAATGAAGGGATCGCCCGCCTCAAAGCGGGACAAGTGCGCTACCGCCTCGTCTTCGAAATTTAAGAAAAAACCCCCATTTGATACTCTCGGTTCCCAATCCAAGGTACTCTATGAAAAAATGGCTTCCGCTTCTCCTTCTCGCATCCGCTCTCCCCTCCTGTTCCGTCATGATGGCCTCCAAGATTGAAGGGATCGAACTCGATTCCATTCTGGGCGCCCGCACCCGCAGCCAGCTGATCGCGCTCGGCGCCGAGCCGCTCGACGCGCCTTCCGAAGAACCTCAGGCGCATGCGGAAGTATTCAAAATCCTCGAGCATAGAGGGTCGATTGCCCGGGCCTGCATGCACGGCCTGCTCGACATTGGAACGGGGTTTCTGTGGGAATTCGCGGGCACTCCGATCGAGAGCGCTCTCAAGCAGCCGAACGCCTACCTGGTCAGAGTCCATTTCGACGCCGACGACCAGATCGTCAAAATGGAACTCCAGTAAGAAGAAGTTCTTCGCTTCTCTCTCTCGGTGGTTCAATTTTCATCTTGCCTGCAATCAAGAGGCGGGCTATTTTTTTGCTCCTGAAATTTTTTTTAAGGAGTTTTCCCATGATTCGAGCCATCCAGCGAAGCTGCTCCGCAGCAAAACCAACCTCGCTTCCTGCGCAAATTGTCAGAGCGATCGGCTACGCCCCTTTTGTTCCTCCCGTTAAGATGCCCGTATGGTCGCGCAGCGCGACGTTTATTCCGTCCCATATGCGCGTTCCGATTTCGATTGGAGGAAGATGGAACGCATCCCCCAGAAGATCGTTCGGAAACGAAGAGGATGCCGGAGTCCGCTTCACCGAGGATGGAATCGTTAAATTGAAAGAAATCACGGTGGATAGACTGAAAGGAACCGACTGGAACGGGAAAGCGGATCTGCTGCTCGATCTCCGGAGGGGAAACTACCACGTCATTGATTTCCCCAAAGGATCCCTTGCAGGAGAAGCTGGCTGGGCCGAAGAGATGCTGCGGACGGTTTCTCAGGGAAAGAAACTGAATTTTTATGCCCGGAGCGAAAAAGGCGCTGGCGAGTCAGTCCATAAAAATCCGGGCGTGGAAAAGATGAAAGAACTCGAAATCGATTTCGACGGACGCGAACTCGTGGTCCACAGCCTCGATGTATCGAAAGAAATCGTAAGAAAAGCGGCTGCCGACCTGCTTGCCGCGGTCAGCGCCAAAGCCTCGATCCGCCTCACTTTTTATTGATACCGAGAGAGATTGAAGAATCGGAATATGCCAAGGAGACGCCCAGAATTTGAGTCAGGCGAAGCCGGCGCTGAAGAAGCTAAACTTGAAAAGTTTAGCGATGGAAGCGGATCTCAAAGTCTGTGGCTGTTCGACGCCGGCAGAACCGGATCTTCAATCACGAGCGGTATAAACCAGTAGAGCTGCTGGAGACGCGCCTGCCCGAAAAACATCTCTTCGCCATAGATGAGGCGGCAGCCTTGCGCCTCAGCCTGGGCTAAAAGCGGCGTCTGTTTGGGCGCATAGACGATGTCCATGACAAAGGTTCCGGGAATCAGGGATGCTGAAATTTCAGCGGGAATGGTGTTGATGAGCAGATCGTAGGAGTGGTTCGGGAGTTCGGAGAGAGCGTAGGCTTCAAAGCCGAGAGCGCGCGCTTTTTCGAGCGTTCGGTTGAAGAGGACGACGTGCGCCCCGCGCGAGCGCGCTTCGTGGGCGATCGCCTTTGCAGAGCCGCCGGCTCCCAGAATAGCCACACGCCTGTTTTTGACGCTGAGGTGATTTTCAATGGCGTCGAGCGCGCCGGCCGCGTCGGTGTTCGTACCGAAAATCCCCTCTCCGATCCGGAGAGTGTTGACTGCGCCGATCGCGCCCGCTTTCGGGTCGATGTCGGAGAGGTAAGGAAGAATCGCCTCTTTCAGCGGCATGGTAACGCTGAAGCCCCGGAAGGGAAGGCGCGGCATGATCTGGAAGAAAGCAGAGAGTTCTTCGGGCCTTAGGCGGAGTTTGACGTAGACGGCATTCCTCCCGTCTTTGCGGAACTGCTCGTTGTGATAGAGGTCGCCGATGCTTTGCTCGACAGGGTCGCCGAGGAGGGCGTAGAGTTCGGTTTCCCGGTTCAGTTTCCTGAAATGATAGATTTCGCAAAGGGCGGCCAGGCTGGGGCGGTGAAGATGAGCCTCTTCTTCGACGCCGGAGTAGTTGAAAGCGTTGCCGGCGATCGGGCCTAAGATGCGCGACGGCTTGCCTTCGGGCCCCATTGAAATGCAGCAAAGAGGGGTCTTTTCTGCGTGTTCGCGGGCAAACGCCATCAGGCGGAGCATGTCGATCGTAGAATGGGCGCGCAGGGCGATCTTGTAGAATGAGAAATGGGGGTTCTTCATCTTCTGGAGCAGAGCCGCCAAATCTTGCGGGGTCTCTTCGAAATTGTGGGTCGACCCGATCAACCGCACGGAGGGGAATTTCTTCGCAATCCGTTCGATAGCGGCTGGATCGGTATCGACTTCAAGATCGCAATAGGCGGGCAGGAATTCAAGAGCCTTCTCGATCAAGGCAAGACGGCGGGATTCGGGGAGCGAACAAACGCCTCCCTGCGCCTCTTTTCGAAAGGTGAAGAGAAGGGGCAGGCCCCGGAAAAGTTCTCCCAGCCGCTGAAATTGCTCTTCCTGAAGGAAATCGAGGCGCACCTCGATCGCGTCGGCAAAGGGCCTCGCCTGTTCGATCTCCTTCAGGATCGCTTCTATAGTCGGCTGGGTAATCGAAGCGATCAGCATGATTGGACGGCTTTATGAATGAGTTTAAGCTGTCCCATCATTTTTGCGAACGCCTCAAAGGAGATCGTTTGCTGGGCGTCGGTGAGCGCTCTGTCGGGATCGGGGTGCATTTCTATCGCGACTCCATCTGCGCCGGCTGCGATCGCGGCGCGGGCCATCGGTAGGACCAGCGAGCGGATGCCGGTGCCGTGGCTCGGGTCGACGATGACCGGCAAGTGGGTCAGCTCTTTGAGAGCGGGAACTGCGTTGAGGTCGAGAGTATTGCGTGTGTAGGTCTCGAAGGTGCGGATTCCCCTTTCGCACAGAATCACGTTGGGGTTGCCGGCGCTGATGATATACTCGGCGGCGAGAAGCAGATCCTGGTAGGTCGCAGCAAAGCCCCGCTTGAGGAGGATCGGATTTTTCACTTTGCCCAGCTCTTTGAGCAAGCTGAAATTGTGCATGTTCCGCGCTCCGACCTGGAGGATGTCGACCCGTTTCGAGGCGGTTTCGATCTGGCTTGCGTCCATCACTTCGGAAACGGTGATCAGGTTGTATTTTTCGGCAGCGGCCCGCAGGATGTCGAGGCCTTCTTCTTCGAGTCCCTGAAATTCATAAGGAGAGGTGCGGGGCTTGTAGGCGCCGCCGCGGAGGCACTGCGCTCCCTGTTCGAAAGCGGCTTTCGCGCACTTTTCCATCTGCTCCTTCGATTCAATCGAACAGGGCCCTGCAATCACGAAAAGACTGCCGCCTCCGATTTGCTTCCCTTTCATCTCAATGACAGTCGGCTCCGGCTTCGAACCGAGGCTGGCGAGTTTGAATTTCTCTTTCATCGGCTGGACGCTGGCGACGTGGGGCAGCTTGGCGAACTCTTCGAGCTTCACAAGCTTGTCTACGCCCTTCACCAAAGCGAGGCGTCCCGCGCCCTGTCTTGCGATTTGGAAGCCCATTTTCTCAAGGCGGGCGATCAGTGCGAGTTCCTGTTCCTCTGTAGCGAGAGGATCGAGTTGGATCATCATGGTTTGAGCCCTCCGGCAATTTCAGTTAAATTTTTCTCTTTTTCGACAGCGTCGACAAAGAGCGAGCCGACGACAAAGCCATCGGCCGATTGAAGAATTTCTCTCGCCGTCTCCCTCTCTGAGACGCCGAAACCGACGGCGATCGGGAGCTTCGATATGCTGCGGATCAGGGAGAGTTTTTCCGCCAGATCTTCCGGCAGCCCTTTTCTTGCGCCGGTCGTTCCCTTGCGGCAGGCATAATAGAGGAAACCGCCCGCCATTTTGGCGATTTCGCGGATTCTCTCGGGTGGGGTCGAGGGGGCGATCACGAAGATCGGGTCGAGGCCGAATTCCGTGCAGGCGTCCCGGTAGCCTCTCGCCTCTTCAAAGGGGAGATCGACAATGAGAAGGCCGTCAGCGCCCGCCTCTTTCGCTTTCTTCAGGAACCCTCTTAAGTCATTCTGGATCGGGTTGTAGTAGGTGAACAGCACCATCGGGGTGTTAATCTTTTTCCGGAGCTCTTTTACAAGCTCAAGGACTGAATCAGGCGTCGTTCCGGCAGCGAGCGAGCGCTGCATGGCTTTTTGGATCACAGGGCCGTCGGCCACCGGATCGGAATGGGGGATCCCGATTTCCAGGAGATTGACGCCGCCCCGGAGCAGATCGACGAAGAGCTTCTTTGAGTCTCCATCGCCCGCCGTCAGATAGCCGATGAAGGCATTTTTCTCAGCGAATGCTTTCTTGATTCTACACATGGTATTTCTCAAAGTAAGTGGGTAAGTCTTTGTCGCCTCTCCCCGAGAGATTGACCAGGACGATGGCGTCTTTCGGCAAGGACGGAGCGATCCGGATCAGATAGCCCAGCGCATGGGATGATTCGAAAGCGGGGATGATCCCCTCCGTGCGGGAGAGAAGGCGGAATGCGTTCAGCGCCTCTTCGTCCGTACACGCTTCGTAGCGGGCTCTCTTCTTCTGCCGCAAATCGGCGTGCTGAGGGCCTACGGAAGGATAATCGAGTCCCGCCGAGATCGAATGAGTTTCGGCGATCTGGCCTTGCTCATCCTGCAGAACGAACGTGTAGCAGCCGTGCAAAACGCCCGGAGAGCCTTCCTGGAAGCGGGCGGCGTTTTTGCCCGGCCCCTCCCCTCCCGCCTCGACGCCCACGAGCTGGACGCCGCTCTCGAGAAACGCGCCGAACAGGCCGATCGCGTTCGATCCCCCGCCGACGCAGGCGATCGCAAGATCGGGATCGCGTCCGATCCGCTCCTGCATTTGGGCTCTCGCCTCAATGCCGATGATTTTCTGAAATTCGGCGACCATCGCCGGGAACGGATAAGGCCCCAAAGCCGAACCGAGGCAGTAGTGGGTCGTCTCGTAGCTCGCTGCGTAGTCGCGAAGCGCCTCGTTCACCGCGTCTTTAAGCGTTCCATCCGGAACCGCCTTCACTTCGGCGCCTAAAAGCTTCATTTTGGCTACGTTCGGCCCCTGCCGGTCGATATCGACCTGGCCCATGTAGATGACGCAGGGAAGGCCCAGAAGAGCGCACGCTGTCGCCGTTGCGACGCCGTGCTGGCCCGCGCCCGTCTCGGCGATGATCCGCTGCTTGCCCAACTTCTTCGCAAGCAGGCACTGCCCGATCGCGTTGTTGATTTTGTGAGCTCCCGTGTGGAGCAGATCTTCCCGTTTTAAAAAGATCCGCGGCCCCTGGACCGCCTCGGCAAAGCGGGGGATCTCGGTCAAAGCGGTCGGGCGCCCTGCATAGTCTTTGAGCAGAGCGAGAAACTCTTTCTGAAACGGCTCGCTCTTCACAATCGTCTCAAACGCTTTCGCCAGTTCCTGGAACGGAGCCATCAAGAGTTCCGGCACGTACATTCCCCCGTAGAGGCCGTAGCGCTCCGGCTTGGCGGCGCGGAGAAACGATTCGACTCGAGCAGGGTCTTTTTTTCCCGGCTCCCTTTCAACTCCCGAAGAAACATCAACGCCGTGGGGCTTAAACTGTTCGATCGCCCCGCGCACTGTTTCAGGCTGTAGCTTCCCCGCGATGAAAAAGCGGAAATCTTTTGGATCCTCGAAGTGGTTTTCGAAAAGGAGATAGTCTTTCTTCGGATCGAGGAATTTGGGAATCGGCTTGCCGTCGGCCACGTAGATCACATGGAGCTCTTTCGGCAGCGATCCGCAGGCAAATCTCGGCTCAGTTCCATGCAGCTGGACAAATTTGAGATCCAGTTCATTTACGATCTTCAAAATCTCTTCAGCCTTCTCATCGGCGAACACGCCCACCGGCTCGGCTCCCGCCTTTTTCACCGCTTGCGCGATCTCTTTCGCTTTCTCCAGAGGAATCGCTCTTGGAGACACTTTAGAAAACAGAAGCCCGATAAAATCAGCTCCGCTCTCTACGGCGGCCAGCGCCGTTTTCACATCGGTCAATCCGCAAATTTTAACAAACATAGGTTTGCCTAAAGTTAGAAAGGGTTTCTAAAGGATTTTGCGTCCGGGTGAGCGTCTCTCCGACCAAAACCGCGTCGTAGCCGAGCTGTTGGACGAACCGGACGTCTTCCGCTGTATTCATCCCCGACTCGGCGA
>CAYPZU010000035.1:0-21737 GCA_964415395.1 uncultured bacterium | reverse complement strand
AGGAAAACATTTTACTCGACTGTCTTGTGTTGTGCGAGAAAAAAACAGGATGAAAATGATCGACGAAACGTCGGCATGATAGGCATGATGGAATGATCTATCATGCAGATCCTGCCGCTTGCGATCATGCCTATCCTGTCTTTTCTTATTCGACCGTTGCCTGGGGCTTATGCAACGGTCTCAGGATAGAAAGAAGAGTGATCATCGCTTCTGATCCTGCCGGATCCTGCCGATCCTGTTATTCTTATTTCTCAGACGGCGGAGGCGCAGAGGGCTTTTTCGAAGTAGGCGATGGTCGACTTGAGCCCCTCGTGGAGCGCGATTTTCGGCTCCCAGTGGAGGAGCTGGCGCGCGCGGGTGATGTCGGGCCGGCGCTGCTTCGGATCGTCGGAAGGAAGCGGATTGTGGATGATGGGAGAGCGGGAACCGGTCAGCTCGATCACCTGTTTGGCCAAATCGATGACGCGGAACTCGGCCGGATTGCCGATGTTGATCGGGCCGGTGATCTGCGGGCCGGAATTCATCAGGCGGATGACGACTTCGATCAGATCGTCGACGTAGCAAAACGAACGGGTCTGCAGGCCGTCGCCATAGATCGTGATCGGCTCGTTTTTGAGCGCCTGGACGATGAAATTGGAGACGACGCGCCCGTCGTTCGGATGCATCCGGGGACCGTAGGTGTTGAAAATCCGGCCCACTTTGATCGGCACTTCGTTCATCCGGAAATAGTCGAAAAAGAGCGTCTCGGAGCACCGCTTCCCTTCATCGTAGCAGGAGCGGATGCCGATCGGATTGACATTGCCCCAATAGTCCTCTCTTTGAGGATGGGTGTGGGGATCGCCGTAGACTTCGCTCGTCGAAGCCTGGAAGATTTTGCATTTGAGCCGTTTTGCCAGTCCGAGGAGGTTCATCGCGCCGAGCACGCTCGTCTTGATCGTCTGGATCGGATCGGCCTGGTAATGGAGTGGCGAGGCGGGGCAGGCGAAATTGTAGATCTCGTCTACTTCCACGTAGAGCGGGAAGCAGATGTCGTGGCGCATCAGTTCGAAGTAGGGATTTTCAAGCAGATGAAGGATGTTCTGGCGCGCGCCGGTGAAAAAATTGTCGAGACAGAGAACTTCATGGCCCTCGTTCAAAAGCCTCTCGCACAGGTGGGAGCCCAAAAAGCCGGCTCCTCCGGTAACAAGAATCCTCTTCCTCTTCAAGTCTCTCATGGGCTTGCGATAAAAGTTAGTCGTTGACATCCATCATGGTAAGCCCAATCTGCAAACGGTGTCAACAATTCAGTTGGTTCTCCCGCAACAGTAACGACGGCGCGGTCGCAAACGCGGAGCGCCGCGAGGGGCTCGGCGGATGCGAGCGGCGCGCGCGACAGGATAAAAACCCAGTCGTAATTCTTCTTCAGGATCTCGAGGAGTTTTTCAAACGGCTTCGACTGGATCACTTCGGAGCCGTACGGCGTGAACCCTCCCGCGGTGATCCAATCGTACCCTTTCCCTTTGCGGATCGGCAGCTCGGCGATTTCCCCTTTCCAGATCTGGAGGAGCCCGGGCAGGTCTGCGGCATTGAATTTAGCGCCGAAATCGCACCGGACAAGAATCGATTTATGGGAGATGCGGGCCAAATTTTCGCAGAGCGCGTAAGAATAATCGGGGCCTTGCCCGGAGATGAGGCCGACGACGTTTCCGCGCGCGGGGCTTTCGAGAAAAAGGACGATCTGCCGCAGCAGTTCAAGATCGCCGCCCGTAACTGGATCGACAGCGGGGCCGTCGCAATTGGCGCTGATTTCACCCAGGAGCGGAAAGCGCATCGCGCGGAGCTTTTCCGCTGAAGAAGGAAATCCTTTCAAAACCGTGCGCATCAGCGAAAGGAAGAACGCCCCGAATGCGGCTCCGAAAGCCCCCAGCAAAGCGAAAGAGAAGAGCCCCGGTTTATGGGGAAGAAGAGGAAGCACGGCGAAATCGAGCGGCTTCGACTCGACGTGGTGGAGCTGATGGCCGATCGTCTTCGATTCGACGACCTCGGTAATCGTCTGCATGATCTTTTCGCCCAAATCCGATTTCAGATCGAGCCATTTTTCCTTGCGCCATTTTTCGGGGAGGTCGGAGGCCTGGAGCCTCAGTTCCTGCATTTTCTTTTCGAGGAGCTTTTTTTCCTCGATGAGCGACTGGCGCCGCTCTTTGACTGCGTCCTGGATCTGTTCGTTCAAAACGGAAATCTGCCGGTTGATGCAGTCGAGGCTCACCTGCTGCAGCCCTACGATTTTTTCCCGCACGAGAGCCGAGTTCAGTTCTTCGACTTTGCAGAGCTGGTCGAGGTGCTCGCCGAGAATTTTCTTCTGCAGCTGCAGTTCAGCGATCCACCGCTCCCCTTCTTTGCCGCTGTGGTATTTTTCGTCTTTCAGTTTCAGAGCGATTGAAGAGGCCGATTCGATCAGGTTTTGGCTTAAAGGGTCGCTGAGCACCGAGCTGAGAGAGCTCAGTTCGCAGCCGTCCATGGCGAGCTGCCCTTTAAGCTGCGTAAAATGGCGCATCGCGGCTTCAGCCTGGTCGAGCTTGCCGTTGTAATCGACGAAGAGCTTGCGGGCTGTCGCCAGATCGATCCCTTCCAGCTCTTTCGGCGCATCGCTGCCGTAAAGAAAACGCTCCTGGAGCATCTTCTCGCGCACAGAGAGAAGGCGGGCGAAATTTTCGAGATATTCGGCGAGGTCTTCCCTCTCTTCGGCTCCCTGCGTCTCGTGGATTTTCTGGGCCCATACGGCCAATGCGCGGCTCGCGTCGAACGATGCGAGCGGTACTTCCGTTTCCCGGTCGACCGACTCGAGAAGCCCCTGCACCGCCTCGCGCCGGCTCCGGACTTCGCGCAGCTCCTGCCTTCTCGCCGCTAAACGGTCGTCGACGAACGACTGGTGCTGATGAAGCGACAGTTCCAAAAGGTCGCGCTGCTGTTTGAGATCCTGCAGAGTGTGGGAAATCTGGACCAGCCCATGGGAAAACGACCCATCGTCAAAAGCCAGCGGCCTGGGTTCTTTTTCGATCTGGTCGAGGCGCCCCATTTCGACGTCGATCTGGAAGATTTTCGAGAGCATCTGCTGATGGGGAGTGAGGAGGCTCTCGCTTTCCTGTTTGAGCGCCAGCACCCCTTTCTCTTCGAGATTGCGGCTGAGGTAAGCGGCGTGCTCGTCGAACATCGAAGACATCTTGCCGTAGAGCTGCTCCTGCCTCTCTTCGAGATAGGCGATCTGCTCTTTCGCCAGATGGTCATGGTCTTCCTTCAGATAGATCCGGTACTGCTCCATCAGTCCGTTCAACAGCTCGACGCCGAATTGCCGGTTCCTGTGGAAAAAGGCGAGGTCGTAGATCGACTTGTTTGTTTTATGGCCGACGATCTGGAGCTGGCCGCGGAGACTCTTCGCTGTCTCAATCCACGAATCGACCGTGACGGAATAACTCTTATTCAATTTAAGCGATGAAGGAGTCTGGGCCACCGTAAAACAGATTCCTGGAAGCGCTACAGGAACGCCCACGGTTCCTTCGATTTCCTTTAACCCAGAGCCCAAAACCGTAAAATGATCCGCGTCGGAAAAGCGGAGCGCCAAAACATATTTCTGTTCGCCTTCATAAATCACGTCGCGGAACTCAAACCAGTCGATATCCTGCAGCGGCATCTGAAGCTCGGCCAGCAGATTCTCTTTCACTCGGCGGAGCGCCTTGAAGGCGATGAACCCGGGCTTTCCCGCATTCGCCTGGAGACCCATCTTTTCGACAAGAGGCTTGAGCACCTGATACGACTTCATCAGGGCGACCGCCTGCGGCTGCTGAGCCGTCGAGAGTCCGCCGAGAAGATCTTTCAGGGCGCTGTCAGCCCCCGACTTCTCAACGCCTTCTTTAAACGTCGCCTCGATCCGGTACTTCGGCGCTTTGATCGCCGCGAAGGAAAAGGCGCAAAACCCGCCGATCCAGGCCATTTTCACGAGCCGCTTCTTCTGCTTCCGAAAAAGCCGCTGCACATCGGACAGAGTGAAAATGCGCTCCTCTGGATCGAAGGAAATCGGCTTCTCCGTCACGGGATGAAGACCCCCCAGCTCGAACACCCTTTGCCAACCACTTCAAGCCCTGTGAAGCTCGGGAGAAGCTGCGAAATAAACCGGTTCCACTCGGTGATCGGCTTGGCCGCCACGTAGACGATATCCCCCGGCATCAGGAGAAGGCTGTCGTTCGGCAGATGGATCACATGCTCCCAGTTCAGCGTATAAATTTTCGGTTTCGCGATCGAGCCGCGGATCACCTGAATGTACGACTTATCGCCCGTATAGGGGATGCCGCCTGCTTCAGCCAACGCGTGGCGGAGCGACATCGACCCTCTCGGCAGCGGGATCGACCGCTCGCGGGCCACTTCGCCCATCACCATCAGGCTCGCCGCCCCAGGCTCGGCGATATAGATCTTGTCGTCGCCGCACATGACGATGTTCTGGGTCATGTCCCCTTCTTTGAGCAGCTTGTTCAGATCGACCGGCATCATGCAGCCGCTGCGGATCACATAGCTTTTAAAAAGGTTCGCCTCGGGAGGAACCCGGGCTTTTGAAAGAACCTCGAAAAGGCGGATCCTTCCATCCACCGGGACGCTCGGGATGGCGACGAGTCCCGCCAGCTCGACCTTACGGGAGATCCTCTCTTTATAGGTGAGGAACACTTCGATTTCGCGGATATGGTCCTGGTAATGGTCCTGGATTTTGAGACGCGCCTCTTCAAGCGTCAGCCCCGCCACTTCCACCGGCGGCAGATCGGGCAAAGCGATCTGTCCGTTCACGACGCGGTAGCCGACCGCGTTTCCGATGTGCTGCACCGCTTCCGCCACATCGACCCGTTTCGGGTGATAGAGCGCGATCTGCAATACGTCGTCCTCATGGATCCGATCCTGATACTCTTCGAGGGCGTCCTCGTCGAGTTCGTCGCAGCAGAGCCCTTCCATTTCGAGGATCGAAAATTTCCCTTCGCGGATTTTATAGGAGTCGAGCACGAACTCGTCCGCGCCGAAAACATCTTTGCCCATATAAGGGCCACTGCACCCCGCAAGCAGGAGCGCCGTCAGGAGGAGGAGTCGGTATATCTGAAAAAAACCCATGCAAAATATCAATTCAGCCCTTTAAGATGGAAAACAGATGATCGAGGCTCTTTTGTATAGCACAAGTTTTTTTATGAGAACAAGATTTTAATCGGCTCCCGATGAAAAGGATACTGATCACAGGCGCAGCGGGTTTTATCGGGTTCCATCTGGCCCAGCGCCTCAAAAAACGGGGCGATTTCGCCATCGGTCTCGACAACTTCAACGCCTACTACGATCCGCAGCTCAAAAAAGACCGCGCTGAGATCCTCCGCAAGCAGGGAATCGAAATCGCCCCGGGAGATATCCGCGATCGGGACGCTCTGAAACTCCTTCTTCTGCGCCACGGCATCACCCACGTCGTCCACCTCGCCGCCCAGGCGGGCGTGCGCCATTCGCTTTCCGCGCCCGACGATTATGTCGCCTCGAATCTCCAGGGGTTCGTCTCGGTCCTCGAAGCGTGCCGCCTCTTCCCCAGCCTGAAACTGATCTACGCCTCCTCCTCTTCCGTCTACGGCCTCAACAAGAAAATCCCCTTCAGCGTCGACGACAAAACCGACCAGCCCGCCAATCTCTACGGCGCGACGAAAAAAGCAAATGAAGTGATGGCCCACGCCTACCACCACCTCCACGGACTCTCGGTCACCGCGCTCCGCTACTTCACTGCCTACGGACCGTGGGGACGCCCCGACATGGCCTATTACCGGTTCACGCGGCAGATCTGCGAAGGGCAGCCGATTCAGGTGTTCAACCGCGGCCACATGCGGCGCGACTTCACCTACATCGACGACATCGTGGAAGGGACGATCGCCGCCATCGACCTGGGCGCTCCCTGCGAAGTGTTCAATCTCGGAAACAATTCCCCTGTCAACCTGCTCCACCTCATCGAATTGCTCGAAGAAGCTCTCGGGAAAGAAGCGATTAAGGAAATGCTCCCGATGCAGCAGGGTGAAGTGACCGAAACGTACGCCGATATCGAAAAGAGCCAGCGGATGCTGAATTTCCGCCCCTCAATCTCGCTTGAAGAGGGAATCCTCCGCTTCATCGAGTGGTACAAGCACTATCACGCCGTCCCCTCTTTCCACTTCATCACCGCCTGAAACGCCTCAGGCAGCGACTCGATCAAATCGCTCGCGATCATCCCGTATGAAGTCTTCGCCTTTGCCGCCGCCTCGCCCGCAAGCGCGTGGAGCCAAACGCCGAGAACCGCCGCTTCATAGCAGAACAGCCCCTGCGCCAGCAAAGCCGCCAGAATTCCCGTCAGCACATCGCCTGAACCTGCCGTCGCCATCCCCGGATCGCCCCGCGGCACGATCACTGGCGCCCGCTCCGGCGCAAAAATAAAAGTAGGAGCCCCTTTCAAAACGATCACAACCTGATGCTTTTCGCAAAAGCGCATCGTTTTTGCAAACAGCTCTTCTTCGGCGGGCATCGCTTTCAGCCCCAGCAGCCTCAACGCTTCGCCCCGGTGCGGCGTCAGAATCGCCATCTCAGGAAACGCCTTCCAATCTCCAACCAGCGCATCCGCGTCGAGCACGCACGGCTGCCGGATCTCCTTCAGATGGACTTTGAGCCACTTCAAACTTTCCGCCGATCTTCCCAATCCAGGCCCGACAAACACCGCCTGCGCTTTGGCAAGCGCCTCTTTCCACTCTTTTGCGCTCCAGCGCCTGCAGATCAGCTCCATCGGCGCCTCGCCGATTCCGCCCAAAGAAAACACCTTCACGATCCCCGCGCCCGCTCTCAACGCTCCCAGTCCCGCCAGCTTCGACGCGCCCGCCAGATCTTCCGACCCGCCGAATCCCGCCACGAAACCCGCCTGGTACTTATGCCGCGTCCGGATCACTTTCGGCAGCCTCAGCCTCTTCCAGTTCGGCAGATACGCAACCGCTTCCGCCTCTTTCGCAGCCCAGTCGGGCAGCCCGAAATCTTCGACCCGCAGCCGGCCGACGCAGTTCCAACCCTGCCTTAAGAAAAATCCCATCTTGGGAAGCCCGAGAGCGACCGTCTCGTCCGCCAAAATCGCGCACTCCGCCTCCCCTGTCGTCCCGTTCAGCCCCGAAGGAATATCGATCGCGACGATCGGCTTGCCCAGATCGTTCGCCCAGCGGATGATCTCTGCCAGCCTCTCCTCGACCTTTCCCTTGAAGCCGGTCCCCAAAAGCCCATCGACAACCACGGCTTCCTCTACTTCCAAAGCCTGATCGATCCGGCCTTTTTTCTTCCTGAATTTCTCCTGAAATTTCCGGTTCAGCGGCGAACATTCCGCCTCGCTATACACTGCGTAGGCCCGCACCTTGAATCCCTCGTCGAGCAAAGAAATCCCTGCCGCGTAGGCGTCGCCTCCGTTGTTCCCTTTGCCTGCCAGGAGCAAAACAGTTTTCGGCAAGCCCCTTTCCGCGCAAAATTCCATCACGGCGGCGGCCGTTTTCCGCCCCGCCTCTTCCATGAATTTTTCTTCTTTGAAGCCTTTTTCAACGGCCCGTTTCTCTATGCGGGCCATTTCCTGGGCGGTGACGACTTTTAAACCTTCGATCGCGTGCATAATCCTCTCATATCAAATTAGCCTATTCTCCGCAGCGGCCTTATTGAAATAGAAAAATAGCAGGATAGGCAGGATGACGGCTCGCTCTGCGAGCCTAAAGATGTACAGGATGGATTTGAGGCCGCCGGCCCCAGCCTCAAAACTGAGGCTGGCTCCGTCGATGACGCAGCAGCAAACTCCGTTTGCTGCCGGAGAGTCAAAGATGTTCGTCTTTGATCGCTCGGGTCAGGAGCGATTTGACGCACTCGCGCGGATCGAGGTTGTTGAAGATGACGGAGTAGGTCGCTTCAGTGATCGGGATCGGAATATGGTGCTTGTGGCCGAGTTCCCGCGCGGAGACGCAGGTGTAAATGCCTTCGACCGCCATGCCGATTTTTTGGCGGGCGCCTTCAGGAGAAAACCCTTCGGCGATGAGCCTCCCAAAGCGGTAGTTGCGGCTGTGGCGCGACATGCAGGTGACGCAAAGGTCGCCCATCCCCGAAAGGCCGTTGAGCGTCTCCGGTTTGCACTCTTTGACGACGGAAAGCTTTTTGATCTCGTGGAGGCCGCGCGTCATGAGCGCCGCCTTGGTGTTGTCCCCCCAGCCCAGGCCGTCGGAAATCCCGCACGCGATCGCAATGATGTTCTTCATCGCGCCGCCGAAGCAAACCCCGTGGAGGTCGGCGTTCGGGTAGATCCGGAACGTAGGCGTCGTGAAGAGTTCGATGACGAGCTTCGCCAGAGCGGGATCGTAGCCCGCGGAAACGACCGAAGTAGGCAGGTTCTGGATCACTTCTTCCGCATGGCTCGGGCCCGTGAGAGCGCCGATCAACGGGCTTTGCGGCGCGTTCATCAGCGAGGCGATCACTTCGGGAAGAAGCAGTCCTGTCTTCTGCTCGATTCCTTTTGAGGTGACGACGACGGGAACTTCGATCGGGCCATGAGAGAGGACTTCCTGAAAGACGGGGCGGATGCCGGACGAGGTGACGCTCTCGATCAGAATCTCAGCTCCATCGAGGGCCTCGCGCAGATCGCTGGTGAAGCGGACGTTATCGGGGATCCGGAAATTCGGCAGCTTGGGATGAACCCGCTCATTCTGGAGCGCTTCCGCCCCTTCGCGTGTCCACGCGACAACCCTGCAGCCATTCTGCGCGAGAATCGATGCGAGAGCGATTCCCCAGGTTCCTGCTCCAAGATATCCGATTTTCTTCATGCGTCCTTCTTCAGTAATAATTGTTGCACCGCCTCCAGGCTCTCCTGGCTTTTGAGAGGAGCAAAACAGCTCTCCCGCGGAGCGAGGAGCGCTTCGACCCTTGCCGCGTGGGGAAAGGCGTCGAAAATGTATTGCTCCCCTTTCCAGACGGTCAGGGTTTGCGCTCCCACTGGGGCTTTCTTCTGCACCCAGTGGAGAGGCAGATCTACTTCCGCCATCTTTTCGATAAACGGAAGGCGGAAAGCGAGCTGGCCAATGTTTGCATAGCGATAGTTTTTAAGCTCATCCGGAGAGATCTCCGTGTATTCGACCACTTCGATCCGTCCATTGCGCTCAGCCAATACGCCGACGCTGTTTTCCCCCTCTTCCCGTTCGACGCATTTGATCAGCGCGTCGGCGTTCGTTTCCCGCGCAAAAGAAAGCAGAGCGGGGTCGAACGGATGGGAAAGAGGATTGTCGACTGGGATCACTGCGACGAGATCGACTCCTTTCGCAGCAAAAAGCGCCGAAAGGCCCGATTTGACGAAAGCGCGGAAAACGTTCCCGTTGCCGTTCGGCCCCTGAAGGATTTCTCCCGGACGGATCTCGATCGGCCGCTTTTCCTCATCGAGAAGCGGCTGCATCTCCTGCTGGAAAAAGTGGAGGTCCAACCCAAAAAAGTTGTGCCTCTCGAAATAGGCGGCCGTCTCCTGGTGGTTGAGCGGCGAAGTCATCACGGCGACCGGCAAGTCTTTGCGGGGAATTTTCTCGCAGATCCACTGGAAAAGCGCCTTGCCGTGGATCGGGAATACGCCCTTCGGCCCGAGAGCGCCGAGGCGCGACCCCTGTCCTCCTGCGAGAATGATGCAGCCGGCGTTTTTGAAAGGGCGGATCTCGACTTCCCCCGCCCGCTTGCAGCGGCTAAGCGGCTTCAACGGGAACAGACGCCCGATTACGTCGTCCACCGAAACCGTTGCCAGATCGCGACGCTGCCCTACCAGCGGAGAATGAACAAGCTGCGGATTCGGAGATGCTGTGTTCTGCTTTAAAATGCCGTGGTTCGGATCGGCCCAAAGAGATATCAAATGGATAGGGAAACTCGCGTCGAGGTAGTAGGTCATCGAGGAGATGCCTGAATCGGGGAGAACGAGCGCCTGGCACCGGTTCTTAATGATCGAGAGCAGCTCAAACAGCGACGTTTTCCCTCTCAAGTCGATCAGGTTCGGATGGGAAAATCTGGGCTCGGCGCCGAATCCGAAGAGGAGAATCCTCACATTCGGGAACCTTTGGAGCCGTTCAAACAGTTCTTCCCACCGCTCGAGAGGCCAGTTGCGCCATAAGCCGTAATTCGTCTCAGCTACGGCTTGCACGCCGATGTAGGTAAATTCAGGAGAGAGTCCGAATTTCAAATGGAGGGAATCGTGCGCCGGATCCCACTTCAGCTTCGGCACAAGCTGGCCCCGCTGCCAATAGACCCAATCGGTAGGCGACGGTTTTTCGATAATCAGATCAAAACTTTTCGGATCGATCCCAAGGCTCTCAAGAGTCTCTTTTACGCTGTAGGGCTCGCCTCGTTTCCAGTTGGGAGCGGCGATCGTCTTCACCCCTTCGAGCATCGTGAATCCATCGCTCAGATTCCCGCGGATGAGGAACGTGATCTCGGCGTTGGGGACGATCTCGCGGGTTCGGTGGACCACCGCATAGAGGCCGAGGGCGATATCTCCGAGGCCGCGGTTCCATCCGAACAGAATTTTCCTGCCCCCTTTCTTCGCAGCCCTCCGGAGCATCCAGTCGAGCGGATTCGGAAGAAAATGGCGGGCGAACGTCCTAAACACGCGCTCCCCGCTTCAGCGCCTCGCGCGCTCTATGAGCCACTTCTTCGACGCCGATCTGCTTCATGCACCGGAAGTCGATCGGGCAGGTTCTTTTAAAACAGGGCGAACAGCTCACATGCTTATGGATCACCGATTGGCTCTGCCCGTAAGGGCCGGTCGCCGTTTCGTCGGTCGATCCGAAGAGAGCGACCAGCGGCACGCCGAATGCGGCTCCGATATGCATCGGCCCGCTGTCATTCGTCACAAGGACGGAGCATTCTTTAATGAGGCACATCAGCTCGCGCAAACTCGTCGCTCCCGCAAGATTTATCGCCCGCTCCGGAAGGCCCTGGCAGATCTCTTTAATCAGCGAGGCGGTGGAGGCGTCGCCAAAAAAAACGAGGTAGAGATCCTTTTCCTGCAAAAGCGTTTCCGCCAGCTCGCGGAACCGCTCCGGAGGCCAGCACTTGGCACTTCCATAGGCGGCGCCGGGATTGATCCCGACGAGCTTCTTCCCCTCGATATATCCTCTCTGGAAGAGGAGCTGCTTCGCGTCTTCGCTCTCTTGCGGAGAGACAAAAAGACGCGGGGCCGTCTTCGACGCCGGAATTCCCAAAGGAGAGAGAAGCCGTTTGTATTTTTCCACCTGATGAACTGGTTCGCGAATAGGTTCCACAGGATCGGTCAAAAGCCATGTCCGGAGATTTCCCGCAAATCCGATTCTCCGCTTCACATTCCCCTGCCAAAACCACCAGGCCGAGGAGAACGAATTCGTCAGCAAAATTCCTACATCGTAGCCGCCGGCGCGGATCTTGGCGATGATATCCCGCTTCTCCTGCCGCCTTAGAAAATCGTTGCTCGGCTTCGTGAAGCAAAACAGCTCGTCGATCGACTCGTCTTCTTTCAAAAGAGCGCAGATCGGTGTTTTGCACATCGCCGTGATCGAAGCTTTTGGAAACGCGGAGCGCAGATCAGCCAGCACCGGCGTCGCCATCGCCAGATCTCCGATCCAGTTGGGCATCCTGACAAGGATATTTTTCGGATTCATGCTCTCTCTTTTTTTGAAAAAGATACACGAATGAAACCAATTTTTCAACAAAATGATTTTAATTTAAAAATAGCAAACAACGTGTTATAATTTACGCTCCATTAATAACGAAATAATAATAAAAGATCATGACTACAATTCAATTAGTTCAAGAATCTGTTCGTTCAGCCCCCACCGAAATCTGGCAAAATTACGATAATAAATCTTTCAAAGACCAGCGAATTCAAGAGATCTATTTAAAAGTCTCCAATTTCTGGAAAAATTTATTTACCATTGGTCTCTGGGGCTATTTTAAAAGGCGGGAAATCAAAGTTCTGATCAAAGATGCGGTTTGCGCTCAGAAAACCTCCACCCTCCCCCAACTGCAGAAACGAATAAAAGATTTGGTTGCTCAAAACCTAAAACCAACCGCAGATCAACTGAGAAAGGAATTTTTTCACTTCAAAACCTCGGAACTTTCCCTCCTGCTTCAAGGACACGGTCCTCAGTTCGATCCCGCAACTCACTGGCTAGGCGTGAAGCACTTCCTTAGAACTCAGCTTTACCGGAACGAAAAAGCGCTCGCCGCTCTCGATGCGCTGCTCCGCGTCCCCAAAAACCAATTCTCCCAGGCTGCAGCCTACCTTAAGGGAGAGGCCAAATCGGCAGACGCACAAGCCCTCCGCCTCATCGCCCGCGGCTACGTCGAAACGCGCAACCACCCGCACCTTTTAGCGACCCTCCCGCGCCGCATCCAGGAACTCTTCAGCAATCCCCAGGCCCAGGCCGGCTTCCAATCCTACTTTTCGACTCTGAAATGGCCGGAACTTTCCGCCCTCCAGCAAACCGTAGGCTTCCTCCGCACATCCGGCGCAAGCACACCCGTGCAATATCAAACTCTCGAAGCTTCGGATCACCGTTTTACCTACACGAAGCCCGAACTGGCAACGGTCCTTCTTGCCGACCCTGCGCCCGTTCCCGCCCATGGCGACTGGGCCGTTTTCCGCAATCAAATGCGCGAAGGAGTCTATCGGGATAGCCACGTGTTCGAACTCCTCGCCCCGCTTTTCTCGCTTTCCGAAGCCGACTTGAAACAGATTTCGCTCCACTTCAAAGGAAGGCCATCGTCTCTGCCGCAGGAACAGATTGACGCAATCGTCAAAGCCGCCGCCGCGCTGAAAATCTATCCGGAACTCTTCCTCACTCTTCCCCTCAACATCCAGAAAGTCCTCCGGAAAATCCCCGACGAAACGCTCGCCGCCGCCTTTCTCGCCTTGGTCCTACCCAATTTCAGCAGCAACCTCCCTCCCCACTACTCTCATTTCGGCGCCGAGATTACACGGGAAGCGATTGCTCTTGCCGCAAGCGACCGCCCTCCCGCCCAGCATCCGGCCTTCTTACGCGACGCGCCCCGCTCTTTTAACAAAGGCCTCGGCTGGATTTCTCAAGGATCCGAGCCGCCCGGAACTGAAATCCCGTTTGACAATCCCGTCCGCCTCCGCCAAGAGCTCGATCTGATCTGCGCAAGAAACCACCTCGATGCAGCCAGCCGCCTCATGCTCGAAAGGCTCCTCTCGCACGACGCCTACGGACCTCCGGTCGCCGCGCTCAACCTTTCGCTCAACCAACTCGCCGAGCCGACGTTCTTCGCAATAGGACATACAAACGACGAACCGCTCTGCATCACCATCGTAGAAGAAGAAGACCATTCGCTCACCCTCAACTATATGGTCGACCTTCCCGTAACGGATATCTACCACAGCTCTGTGCATGAAAAAGGGGACGGCTCCCGCTACAAAGGAGATTTCCGGATTGCGTTTACGTACCGCCTTGCCTACGACATAGAATCTGCCCGGCATGCCGTCGAAGGACCCTTCGTCGAAGCTCCGAAATTCACATTCCAACCCTGCCCGCCCTCATCAAAAGAGCTTTTCCTCCCCGGGGCGCCGCCAGAAGAGGAAGAAGAAAATCCTTTCGCAACACCGCGTGCGAGCAACGGAGCTGCCACGCCCGCATCTGAAAATCCCTTCTCGCCCAGACCTCAGAGCCGCGGCAGCAGCATCTTCGACGACATGACTGACCCCACTCCCATTGACGCAGGCACATCTGTCATCCGCGAACAGGCTCCGCTCCGGACAGTGAGCCGCGGCAGCAGCATCTTCGACGAGAGCGACACCGAATCGCTCGCGCCGGAACTTGCCGCAGCAGCAGCCGCGCTGTTTGACGTCCCCCTCGACGACTAAAAATATCAGGATCCGGAAACCCGCTTCCCCGATTCAGGTATTTGAGCACAATCAGCGCAGCTGATCCCTTTCAAAAGTCTGATCAATCCCTGACTCCTGATCTTCCCAAAGAATTCTGATTCCGGTATCACTTGATGCATGGGCGATCAGAAAAGAACGGTCATTTTAGGCATCGATCCGGGCACGCGCGTGACGGGCTACGGACTCATCGATGCCGATTCGCGCCCCGTTGATTTCGGATGCATCCGCCCTCCTGCGAATCTTGAACTACCCAAACGGTACCAGATTATTTTCGAAGCGGTGGAGCAGCTCATCGAACGCTACCAGCCCTCTGCGATCGCCGTCGAAACGCAATTCGTGCTGAAGAACGCGCAGAGCGCCATCAAACTCGGCATGGCGAAAGGAATGGTTTTTCTCGCCGCCGCGCGCCACTCGATCCCGATCTACGAATTCGCTCCGAAGAAAGCGAAGCTCGCCGTCGTCGGCACTGGCAGCGCCAGCAAGTTCCAAGTCCAAAAAATGATCCAGGCGCTGCTGCGCCTGCCCCATCCTCCTGAACCCGAAGACGCAGCCGACGCGCTCGCGCTCGCCATCTGCTGCGCCCACCAACTGAAGGCACTCCCATGTACGAATCGATCCAAGGCGTCCTGAAAGACAAAGACCCAATGAAAGCTATCGTCGAAGCGGGAGGCATCGGCTACCGCCTCTCGATTCCGCTCAGCACCTACACGCGCCTCCCCGCATTGGAAGCGCCGATCCGCCTCTACCTCTCCCATGTCGTGCGCGAAGACGCCCACACGCTTTACGCTTTCCTCCACAAAGAAGAGCGCGACCTTTTTGAAACCCTTACGACGATCTCCGGCATCGGCCCTAAAACGGCAGCCGGCATCATCGGCCACATGGAAATCGGCGCGTTCCAACGAGCCGTCGCCTCCTCCGACGTCAAACTCCTCAGCAAAATTCCCGGCATCGGCAAGAAAACAGCGGAAAGGCTTGTCATTGAAATGCGCGACAAGTTCAAAGGCTCCGCCGCAAAAAAGGGAATGACCATCGCCCTTTCCCATGCCGATTCGCTCATCGGCGATGCGATGAACGCGCTCCTCAACCTCGGTTACAACCCGATGGAAGCACAGAAAGCGGTAGAGGCAGCCATGAAGGAGAAAAAAGAGGAGACTGACCTCGGGCGCCTCATTTCCGCCGCCCTGCAAAAGATTTAAGCCCAAACGCTTAGAGCTGCAACCCGTTATTTCGTCCACAGGAACGGCTAAAATCACCCCCTGTTTTTAGCCAAGGCAATGGCCAAAAAGTGCTAAAAAAGATCCTCTCCTGAACGGTCTTTTGGTATACTGTCGCCGCTATGAGAAACCACTACAGACAGGGCGATACCATCGCGGCCGCCACCACCCCTCCGGGAGAGGGGGCGATTGCAGTTATAAGAATCTCAGGCCCAATGGCTTATAATGTTGCCGGCGCGATCTTTTCCAGGCCCGTCGACGGCTTCAAAAGCCACACGGCCCACTACGGCAATATCCTAAGCTCCGAAGGTAAGATCCTCGACAGCGTCCTCCTCCTCGTCATGAAAGGGCCGAACTCCTACACCGGAGAAGATACAGTCGAAGTTTCCTGCCACGGCGGCAGTCTCGTCACAAGGCGCGTCCTCGAGCGGATTTTCGAGGCGGGAGCGCGGCCTGCCCTGCCCGGCGAATTCTCGTTCCAAGCCTTCATGAACGGCAAGCTCGACCTCGCGCAGGCCGAGGCGGTGCAGCAGCTCATCGCAGCGAAAAACGATCTGGCCCTCGAATCGGCCGAGAAACAGCTCCAAGGCGCGCTCTCTGAACTCGTATCGCGCTTCCAGAAAGACCTCACTGAAACCGCCGCCATCTTGGAAGCGTGGGTCGATTTTCCGGAAGAAGGACTCGAATTTGCGACGATGGAGGAGATCGTCCAAACTCTCGAGGAAATCATTTCCCGCATGAAAAAGCTCCAGGCGACGTTTCACGATGGCAAAGCGCTGCATGAAGGACTCTCCCTCTGCCTCCTCGGCGCGCCCAATGTCGGCAAATCGTCGCTCATGAATGCCCTTCTTGGAAAAGAACGGGCGATCGTCACCCCGATTGCAGGAACGACGCGCGATCTCATCGAAGAAGATTTGCGCTTCGGCGGGCTCCACTTCCGCCTCATCGACACCGCCGGCATCCGCCAAACGGACGAGATCGTCGAACAGGAAGGCATCCGCCGATCGGAAACAGCGATGCAGGAAGCTGATCTAATCCTCCTTCTTCTTGACGCAAGCCGCCCCTTAGGCCCCCAAGACCAGCAGCTCCTTGAAAGAGTTCCCAAAGAAAAAACGATCGTCGTCTGGAATAAACCCGATGTCGCAGAGCCGCCCGCCGGCTCGGTGCGCATCTCAGCCAAAGAAAAATGGGGTCTCGACAATCTGCGCGAAGCGATCGAGAAAATCATCTGGAAGAAAGGGCCTCCCTCGAAAGAAGAAGTGATGATCACGAAGCAGCGCCACTTCCATGCCTTGACGGCAGCCATCGAGTCCTGCGAAACCGTCGTCTCCGGATTGAAACAAGGCGTCTCTCCTGAATTCACAGCCGCCGACATGCGCGCCTGTTTAAATGAGCTGGGAACCATCATCGGCGCCAATGTGACCGAAGACATTTTAACTGCGATTTTCTCCAAATTCTGCCTGGGAAAATGAAAAAGAACGCTTCTTTAGTCGGAAAGCTCCTGGATGAATATTTTCCCAACCCGGAGATCCCTCTTCTCCACAAAGACCCCTACACTCTCCTGATCGCCGTGCTCCTCTCGGCCCAATGCACCGACGAGCGGGTCAATAAAACGACGCCTCAGCTTTTCGCGCTCGCCGACACGCCTGAAAGAATGATCCTTCTCTCTTCCCAGGAAATCGAAGCGGTTATCCGCCCCTGCGGGCTCGCTCCGACCAAATCGCGCGCGATCTGGAAACTCTCGCAAGATCTCCTCGCCCATCACAAAGGAAAAGTGCCCGCTTCTTTTGAAGCGCTCGAAGCGCTGCCTGGAGTCGGGCATAAAACCGCCTCCGTGGTGATGGCCCACGCCTTCGGAAAACCCGCTTTCCCCGTCGATACGCACATCCACCGGTGCGCCGCAAGATGGGGTTTGAGCGACGGGAAAACCGTCGAAAAGACCGAACGGGACCTGAAAAAACTTTTCCCCGCAAAAGAGTGGATTAAAAGGCATCTGCAGATCATCCTCTTTGCAAGAAAGTTCTGTCCTGCTAGAGGACATAAGAAAGAGAATTGCCCGATATGCCGTACCTTGACCAGCAGCTAGAATTCGTCGAATGGATCGCCTCCTTCCGCACAGATTTCCTCAATAGCATTTTCCGTTTCCTGAACTATGTCGACACAGAGTATTTCGGCCTCGTCCTCATCCCTTTGGTCTGGATCGGCTTTTCCTACCGCTGGGGCCTGCGCCTCTTTTACCTCACAATTCTCAATACCATGGTCAATGGATGGCTCAAGCTCGCAATCGGCTGGCCGCGCCCCAACCAACTCGTAGACGGCCTCGGGATCTTTAATTTCAAATCGCCTGGCTTTCCAAGCGGCGGCGCGCAAACCGCATTTCTCTTTGGAGGGCTTCTCCTCATTTACTGGAAAAACCGCTGGTCTCTCCCGATCGCCCTCGCTTACATCCTCCTGATCAGCTTTTCCCGCATTTATCTCGGCGTCCATTTCCCGGTCGACATTCTCGGCGGCTGGGCAGCCGGCTTCGTCCTCCTCTATCTCTTCGTTCAGAATATCGAGCGGATTGAAAAAGCCCTCCATCGCAAAGGGCTCTATTTCTCTCTTTTCTTAAGCCTGATCATTCCCCTCCTCCTGCTCGCCTTCAAACACGACGACGCCCTCTACGGCGCTCTCGGCGTCGGCCTCGGCGCATTTCTCTCCCTCAAATACGGCCTCTATCTCCCCGCGCCCAGAAGCCCGTGGGAAGGAGCCGTCCGCAGCCTCTTCGGCATCGCCACCCTTTTCTTCATCTATCTTCTTTGGCCGAAAGGCTTCTCTCCCGCCTCGCAATATTTTGCGATGAGCCTCTGGATCAGCCTGGCCATCAGTCCGCTCTGGAAATACATAGCCAAATAATAAACAGCGATTTTCTCCATAGAAAAAACAGGATATGCAGGATAACGGCTCGCTCTGCGAGCCTAAGGATAAACAAGATCATTTTTAGGCCGCCGGCCCCAGCCTCATTTTATGAGGCTGGCTGCGGGTATGCCGCAGCAGCAAACTTCGTTTGCAGCCGGCGGCCTCTCTTTTTTTCTCTCGGAGCTCTCGGTGAGCTCGGTGGTTAATTTTTCACACCAAATAATGAGAGATTAAAACAACAAGCCTACATATAATATTATTAAATAAATTTTTGAGAAAATTATGTCTTTCGCCGTCGTCCGCCGCAATCCCTACATCTATACCGTGGAAGAATTTCCCCAATTGCTCCGAGCGGCGAAGCGCCATGCCCCGGGAACCCGCTTCATTCTCGAAATCCCTCTCCTCAATCCCGGAAGAAGAGGACCCCAAACCGTCCATTTCATCTGCACAAGGGAAGTCCTGAACGATCTGATCCGTTCGCCCGAGATCTATCTCCAGCGGCTCCGCTACCTGCCTGCCGTCCGCGAAACCGCCCTCGCCTCGGTCCGCAGACCTCCGGCGTACCGCCTGGAGCGCCCTCTTTCCTCTCCCCACTTTAGAGCGTTCGATGCCGACTTTGAACCCCATCCCGCCCTCTTCCTCGACGCGGATTGGGAGCTGCTCGGCGACGAAGCGGTTCATGCCGCCGCCGCCCCCGCCTCGCTCCAAGCCTCGGTCTACGCCCTCTTCGACAAGTGGTTCGTCGAGCATGACGATCCAGGCAAAAAACAAAAATACCGGGTCGTCATGTCGGCTCTGCAGGAGCGGTTCGAGAGCCATTTCGACATCAGAAGCGCATTCGAATACCTCGACAAGGCGCAGAACAATCAAGCAGCCTTCCACGCTCGGGAATGCCTTCTCGCCCTCTGCCATCCCGAACGGCTGCAGCCGGCTGTGGAAGACCCAAGAAAACAACATGAAGTCTTCCTCGATCATCTCCGGAAAGGGCTTCTTTCCCAACCGCAGGCATTTTGCCGCAGGATCCTTGAACAGCTCGCCTACGACCGCTACTCAGGCGTAGCGATCGATTCCTACTTAGGCGACACCGTAGACCGCGTGCTTCGCTCCTCTCCGCGCCCCGAAACGCACCCCATGCGCGCCTGCAGCCCGAAAAACATCGCGGCAGCCCTCCACTCCGATTACGAGAGGATCAAGGCGGCGCCCTACTACATGAAAAAACCGAAAGCCGCCCTGGCGCTCCAAAAACTGAGCGGAACGGTCAACCTCAACTTCGACCCTCCGTGGGTCAATACGCCCTACGTCCGAGGCGTCGCAGGATATGTGAACCTGGCTACCGGAGAAACGCGGCAGAGAAGAATTCTTCGGCATGGCACGCCCACTTTTGAGCTCGGAGTCATCGGGGCCGGCCAGAGGCTTCTCAGCCTCGGCACCGGCCTCTTCCGGTATGAAAACGCGCAAACCGTTCCCGAATACCAGGCTTTCCTCGCCGCCGCGCGCGATAGAGACGAAAACGTCGCCTACTTCAACCACCAGAAAATGATCCCTTCCCTCATCGGGGACGAGTCGGACCGGTGCCTTGCGATCCAAAAGAATGAAAAGATCTTCCCGAACTTCTTTTTCACATCGCTCCCCCTCGATGGCGATTTCATCAATCTAAGAGGAGATCTGGCCACCCTCTCTCCAGCCGCATTTTCCGAACGGCTTGCCGACGCGCTTCTTTTTGGCAAATCAGGCTATTGCCTTCCCCGCCAGGTCCGGGAGCAGTGCCTCTCCGAAACCGGGCAGCTCACCGCCGCAGGCGCCGAATTCAGAGGCGAGCTGCTCGGCCTGTTCCGCAGCGTCTGGGACAGATTCTTTGCTGAAGATCCTCCTGCAGAAGAAAAAATGGCGCCAGGCCATCGCCAGGAGCCGCTGACGCCCTTCGAACGGCGGCAGGCCTATCTTCTCCTTTGCCACTCGTGCCTGAAAGATTTCCTCAACGCGCGATTCGACATCAAACACGTCGTCTCTCCCTGCAAAGACCACATCGACCGAGGGAATGCCAGCACCGGCGTCGACGAAGCCCGGATCCACCTGGAATTGGGAACCCTCGACACTCCCGACGCGCTCCGCCAGCTCCGGGTCAACACCGCCGCGCCTCCCTTCCTCGTGAAAAAGCAGGAGATCCTCCCCTCGCGGCTCATTTTCCTCGAGCTTGTCCTGCGCCATTTCGCCTCCCTCTCCTCCGAGAGGATCCTTCAAATCCAGAGGACTTGCGCGATCGGCGGTTGGATGCCTGTCAGCTACAGGGCTCCCAAAGACAGCGGCTTTACAGCCGTCCCTTCTCCGCGCACCGCCAAAACCATGGGCGAATTCCATCTTTTTCTCGGCGAGCTCCAGCGCGGAAATCAGTGGCCATCCGAAAGGAACAACGCCCTTCTCGCCCACACGATCGACCCCTTCCGCCGCCACGCTGCAGCCGATCCGCTGGCCGACACACTCGACCGCGAAGCGATCCTCTCTGCGCTCGTGCACCAGCTGCCCCGGACAGAGATCCACATCAACGGCGTTCCGCATCACGACGCCGCCGCGATCGAGCAGGCGATCCGCGCTGCCCTGTCCGACAACAACCGCAGACCCGTTCCGCAAAGGGAAATCAGCCAGATCCTCTCCCTTCTCTTAAAACAGACCCGCAGCGCGCTTCTCGACTCTCTCGAGAAAATCTTCCATCCGAACCATCTCCAGATCCAAATCGATCCCGATCCGGCCATTGAAAACCGCGCGCCGAACACGCGCGTCGATCTCACTCTCGACGCCGAGCAGAGAAAAATCCGCATCCAGCATAAGATGCTTCTCGTCGCTCCGAACCAGCCGGCACCGGTCGCCGCGCTCCTCGGCCTGCTCCGCTTCAACCTGACAGACCCGCTCCGCCCCCGATCCACAATCAACTGGCGCCTGGGCTAATCCCTAAGCGCCCTCTCCTCTTTCTCTGTGTACTCTGTGTCTCTGTGGTGGATCTAATCTTAAATCGTGGAGCGGGCGATTTTTTCGCCGAAGTTGACCAGCGTCTCGAAGCCATTGCGCGTATTTTGAACTAAATCGTCGTCGAAAAGGATCCGCCCTTTCTCAAAAAGAAGAACGATGCACGAGCCGCCGAATTCGAAATAGCCTTTCTCATCCCCTTTTTTCACAGAGTGATTGGGAGCATAGGTCTGCCGGATTGAGCCAACCGACGTCGCGCCCACTTCGATATAGAGCAGCGTGCCGAATTTTTCCGTCTCGATCTCCGTCACCACCCTCTTGTTTTCTGAAAGAATCGCAATTTTCTTCCGGAGCGCAATCGGATTGACTGAGAAGAGCGCGCCGTTGATCAGCTTCGACTCTCCAGCGATCCCATCGCAGGGGAAATGATAGCGGTGATAATCGGTGGGACAGAGGCGGATGATCGCCATCGAACCTTCCGCATATCTGTGCGCCGAAGAGGAATCGAGCAGAAACTGCTCCAGGAAGAACTCCTGGTCTTTCACAAAAAATCGATCGAATTGCGGGAACACGAGGTAGCGGCCGTCGGCCGGAGCGGCCAGCGCGCCCGGATCGGCGGCGATAGGCCTCGCTTCAGGCTTTAGTTTCCGGATAAAAAAGTCGTTGAACGAGCCGAAATCGGAACTGGCGAATTCGGATTCGTCGATTCCATACTCTTTGATAAATGGCGCAATTTTCTT
>CAYPZU010000034.1:0-22904 GCA_964415395.1 uncultured bacterium | reverse complement strand
AGAAAGGATGGAAAATTGGTATATTCGTTCCTCTCTTATTGTGTAAAAGCAAGGAGTGGTAGAGGTGAAACGTTCAAATGCCTGACGGGAGAACGCCCAGCTCAGCCATTGAATGATCTGGCGGTAACGAATTTATCAGTTGGCCTATTGGTAAATTTTGGAAAGAGGATAACAATTTACTCAACTGCCTTGTGTTGTTCGAGAAAAACAAGATGAAATAATCTATCTTGCCCATCATGCCGCCCGGGGCCCCTGAAAAGCCTCTTTTCTGGAGTGGGATTGCGATCTTGCCTATCCTGTCTCTTCTTATACGACCAATGCTGGTGGGTTATGCAGCGGTCTCAACGATAAATATCGGCAGAGATTCCCCCGCCTTTTCCTTTTCATTTATCGTTCCTATCGTTAATCCTTAGGCTTGCTGGCGACCTCTTTTATCCAGTCGCTTGGAGCTTGGAGTCGTCTTCGAACCTGGGTTTTTTCTGCTGCGGTTCGGGTTCGTGCTTTTTGAAAACGAACGATGCTGAATGCGTGCTGGAAGAGATGTTGATATCCAAATGGCCATACGGCTTCACCTCTTCAATCAACTGCCGGATCGCCGTGTGGAACGATGGAGCGAGGAAGGTCCCGTCGACAATCACTTCGACAGCCTCTTGGATACGCGGAGCTAAAGCCTGAATGAAGGCCCGCAGCTCTGCCCAATCGATCCTGGTTCGTGTGAGCCTGACCTCGCGCAAAGATCCCATCGCATGGAGGCAGCGAGGAATTTGCCTGAAAGGATTTCCTCCCAGATCGAGAATCTCAAGTTTGCTCAGCAGGCCGAAACTGGGCGGCAGTTCGCTGAGAAGATTGTGGGAAAGGTCAAGCCACCGAAGCCCCTCGATCCGATGGATATTCGCGGGCAGGCGCGCGATCCGATTCATCGAAAAATGGAGATTGCTTAAGAAGGGAAGCTGCGCCAAGAGAGCGACATCCTCAGACGAAAAAGTAAGCCCGTTCTCCTCCAGCTTCAAATCAGCCAGAGAGGAGAAATGAAGAATTCCAGGAGAAATATGGGTCACCAGCTTACCCACTGACGGGTAGCGCCTGGTCCAAACTACGTTGGATGTGCTGACGTCCAATTCAAATACTTCCTCGAGATTGCAAGCTTCGGCCAGACCCAAAAGAGCCTCGGCTTTTTCGTGCGAAGGAAGGTCTCTTATTTTATCCAGCTCCGTATTGACTTCCTCATCGTTCAAAGCAGCAAGGAGCGCCAGGAGCGCAACCGCGCGCGTTTCATAGATCTGCTGCGCCCAAAACTCCATTTTGCTGAACTCCGATCCCTGAACCTGCGGCATAGCTCCGAAATATCTTTGGGCGACAGCCTTGATCCGCGGCTCGACTGAAGTGACCGGCCGGCCATTTACTGTTGTTTCGCGGGCAAACGCAGCGAGGGCCGGGTGGGCGTTCTTGTATTTTTGCGCCAGGACGAAATGGGCGTCGCCCTTCCATTTTTTGCACACATCCGCTACCCGCGCCAGTTCATCGGCGTCGAGAAAAGAAAACGCGATCCCGCACGGGCCGCTTTGAAAGGCCGACGAAGCGGCGCTGGAAACGGAGCTCATTCCATCTCCTCGTAATCAATCGGCTGCGTCGCCTGCTGGCTGTACCCCTTTTTTTCGACAACAATGCGATCGACGAAACCTGAATTCAAGAGGGTCACAGTGTGGGTATCCCCCACCTCTTCCTGCAGCGTTGCCACTCTCTCTTTCGAGAGAAAATCGAGATTCGTTGAGATTTCGACGCGGTCTCTCCCATTTTGGGCTAAAGAGCGGATCAGGACAGCCAGTTCGATCGGTTCGAGAAGGGGATTGCCTTCAAGGTGAACCGTTTTCAATCGGGGAATCTCGGCCAAAACCTGAGGCACTGAAGTGAACAGATTGTTTCTCAAATCGAGTGTTTCCAAATTATGCAGCCAGCTCATTTTTGAGGTCAGCCGGAACAGTTGATTATCCCTCAGGATGAGGGTGTGCACATTGACCAGCCCCTTGACGTTTCTGGCAAGTTTTCCCAATAGATTGGAAGAGAGATCGAGAACGCGCAAGTGAACCGCACGCCAGAGAGGAGAATCTTCGTCCAGATCCAGAGAAGGTCCTCGGCAGGCCGAAAGTGAAAGCTCTTTTAAATGGCGCATCTGGGCCACAGCCTCGGGAACCCTTTCTAACGGATTCATCGAGAGATCGAGCTTCGTCAAGGGAAGCAGGCCGAACGAGACCGGCAATCCATTCAACACGTTGTTGCAAAGAACCAGTTCTCTGAGTCGGGTAAAATATTTGACAATTTCGCGCGGCACAAGGTTATAAATTTTTCCTCCAGCGGTATAGAAAAGAGAAGCGACCCCCGGAACATTGTGCCGCCGATAGCCGCCAACATGGACAGACACAACTGCGGCCGCCTGGGCCTTATGGGTTTTAAGCCAGTCGGTCATCGCCCTGAACTTTTCATAATCGGGCAAGCGGGGATCGAGCTCCTCAAAAAAACGCTCGCCGCCTTCAACCGCTTTCAAAAACGGATAAATTCCGATCACCTTGCTGTTCCACCTCGCAGCGGCCAGCTTCTGCTGCGCCTCCGGATGGCGGTGGGAAATAGAAGCTTCTTCCGTCGCAACCTCCACAAAACGGGGCCCGCCAAAAGCTCCCCTCGATTTGTCCATCAGCGAATCAGCTCTCTGCAGAAGATATCCCGTTTGCATTTGCATACGGAAAGGCTCTATCCGCGGCGCTCCCAAACCAGCCGCATGCGCCTGCACCGCTTTCTGCACTCTTTGATCCTGGGCCGGACGCTCTCTCGTTTCGATATTCGAAACAGTGCGCTCTAGAAGGGTAGGTTGATCCTCCTCCATCGGCTGGGTGGCGGAAAACCTCTCCAAAGGTCTGGAAGGAGACGGAAGTTGTCCTGGTTGGGATGCCTGATAGGCATCGAAAACCATCTGGTTTGCTGCATTTCCGCGGGTATAATGAACCATGACTTCCCGCCTGAGCGACGAGCTGCCGGCGGCGCTCGCCTGTTTTTGCTCGGTTCCGTCCATTTGGCGGATGACCTCCCTCTGCAGATCGAGCGGGAGAGTTGAAAAGAAACTCATTGAAAACCAATTAGTTATGTTTGGCCGAAAATTATATCCCAAACCAGCAGAAAACTCCTACCCTGAAAATTTTCTACAACACAAGCAACTCTTACAAAACGACTTATAAACATTATTCAGCAATCACGCCTTTTGATTGCTAAAAATCTTGCTTGCCGGTACGCTGTTTGATATAATGCAAGTCAGGAATTAGCAACCGCCTATGAAGACTGCCATACCTAAAGCTCTCCCTACGAAGAAGATGCCCAAGAACGACCGGGAACAGGCCGTTCTCCTCGGCCTCGTCGAACTGTATATCAAGACGGGCAAACCGATCGTATCCCACACACTCCAGGAAAACGGGTTCGAATCTCTCAGCTCTGCGACGATCCGCAATTACTTCAGCAAGATGGAAGAGCAAGGCTGCCTCAAACAGCAGCATACTTCGGGCGGAAGAATCCCCACCTCCAAAGCGTTCCGGATTTACGCCGACACCCACATGCGCCAAGGCGTCATCGAAGGGAACCAGGCGGAAATCCTCGAAGAAACACTGAAGAAAAAAGAATCGCGCGAAGTCGCCTCCACCCTCCACCTGGCCGCCGAAACGCTCAGCGAGCTGACCAAATGCGCTGTTTTCATCTCCTCGCCCCGGTTCGACCAGGATTTCGTTCAGGAGATCCGGCTGATCCAGCTCGACCCGACCAAACTCCTTTCGGTTCTGATCACCGATTTCGGCCTGATCCGAACCGAAACCATTTACGTAGACCGCCCCGTCGACGCCCTGTTTCTCCGCAGCGTCGAAGAGTATTTCCTTTGGCGGATGAACAAAGGGGAAAAGCCCCTGTTCCGCGAAGAAGCCGAAGCGAAAATGGCCCAGCGGATCTACAACGAGATTATGGTACGCCACGTCGTCGGCTACGCAAACTTCACTGCAGAAGACGTCGTCCGCACCGGCCTTTCGAAACTCCTCAACTACCCTGAATTCAACGACGCCGCCGCGCTCGCCAACAGCCTGTGCCTTCTCGAAGACGAAGCGCAGATGCGCCATCTTCTCCGCGAAGCGTCCAAAAAGAACGACCTTTCGTGCTGGATCGGCGACGAACTCTGCCCCTGCGTCCCCGCCGATTCCGAATGCGCCGTGATCGCAATCCCCTACCGGATCAACCAGACGATCGCCGGCTCGATCGCGATCCTCGGGCCCATGAGAATGCCTTACCGAAACCTTTTCGGCCTGGCGCAGCTCTTCAGCGAACAGATCAGCCGGACGCTCACTGAGAGCGTTTATAAATTTAAAATCACATTCCGCCAGCCCGCCCCGTTAGGCGCGCAGCGCCTGGAGGATGGACCTGCAAAGTCAATCCTTCTGGAAGACAAATCGAGGTAAAATGACAGAAGACGCCGCACAACCCGAAGAAAACTGGAAAGACAAATACCTCCGCTCTCTCGCCGAGCAGGAGAACCTGCGGAAGCGGGTCCAGAAAGAGAAGCAGGAAATGGTCCGCTTCGGCATCGACAACGCGATCGCCGAGTTCCTCCCTGCGATCGACAATTTTGAAAACGCTCTCCGTTTTGCGGAAAGCGCATCGGGCGAAGTGAAAAACTGGGCCAAAGGGTTCGAGATGATCCTCTCCCAGTTCAAAGAGATCCTCCATAACCACGGGATCGTCTCGTTCCACTCCGAAGGAAACACCTTCGACCCCGAGTTCCACGAGGCGGTGGAGATCGTCGAGACGGCCGACCACATCGACGGGATGATCTTGCAAGAGTTTACGAAAGGCTATAAGAGCGCAGGCCGGACGATCCGCCCCGCCCGCGTCAAAGTGGCCAAACATCCGCAGAAAAGCGAGATGCCTGCAGACTTCACTGCAGAAGAAGAACAAATGACAAATAAAGAATAACCCGCGGCGCTTACCGCTGCCGCAATGACTGAGCGAGGAGGGTCGATTTATCGAAGCCTCAGCCAGTCCAAAAAGGAAAAAAACTATGGCATCAAACAAGAAACGTATTATCGGTATCGACCTCGGCACGACCAACTCCTGCGTTGCGATCATGGAAGGCGGCTCGACCGTGGTGATCACGAACTCGGAAGGCGCCCGCACGACGCCCTCCGTCATCGCTTACAAGGGCAACGAGCGCCTCGTCGGGATTCCCGCCAAGCGCCAGGCTGTAACGAACCCAGAAAAAACGCTCTTCTCTTCGAAGCGCTTTATCGGACGCAAATTCAGCGAAGTGCAGTCTGAAATCTCCACAGTCCCTTACAAAGTGACGAAAAACGCCAACGGCGACGCCGTTTTCGAAATCGACGGCAAGATCGTCTCTCCTGAAGAGGCAGCCGCGCAAGTCCTGATCAAAATGAAAGAGACAGCGGAAAGCTACCTCGGAGAAAAAGTCACCGAAGCGGTGATCACCGTTCCCGCCTACTTCAACGACTCTCAAAGACAGTCGACGAAAGACGCAGGGAAAATCGCCGGACTCGACGTCAAGAGGATCATCCCGGAGCCAACCGCAGCGGCGCTCGCCTACGGCCTCGATAAGCAGCATACCGACAAGAAAGTCGCAGTCTACGACCTCGGCGGCGGAACGTTCGATATCTCCGTCCTTGAAATCGGCGACGGCGTCTTCGAAGTATTGGCCACGAACGGCGACACCCACCTCGGCGGCGACGACTTCGACAACGCGATCATCCACTGGATGCTCGACGAATTCAAAAAAGAGCACGGCATCGACCTCTCGAAAGACAAGATGGCCCTGCAGCGCCTGAGAGACGCCGCTGAAAAAGCGAAAATCGAACTCTCCGGCGTCATGACGACCGAGATCAACCAGCCGTTCATTACGATGGACGCGACCGGCCCGAAACACTTGGCCCTCACCCTCACCCGCGCCAAACTCGAAAGCCTCTGCCACGACCTGATCGAACGGACGGTCGGGCCTTGCCTGAAAGCGATGAAAGACGCAGGACTTTCCAATAGCGAAATCGGCGAAGTGATCCTCGTCGGCGGGATGACCCGGATGCCTTCGGTTCAGCAGAAAGTGAAAGAGATCTTCGGAAGAGAGCCGCATAAAGGGGTCAATCCGGACGAAGCCGTCGCGATCGGCGCCGCCATCCAGGGCGGTATTTTCGTCGGCGACGTGAAAGACGTTCTCCTCCTCGACGTCGTTCCGCTGACTCTTGGAATCGAAACGCTCGGCGGCGTGATGACTCCGCTCATCGAGCGCAACACCACGATCCCGACGCAGAAAAAGCAGGTCTTCTCGACAGCGAGCGACAACCAGCCAGCCGTAACCATCGTCGTCCTCCAGGGAGAGCGCCCGATGGCCCGCGACAATAAAGAGATCGGCCGGTTCGACCTCTCCGACATTCCTCCCGCTCCCCGCGGAATGCCCCAGATCGAAGTCGCCTTCGACCTCGACGCCGACGGCATCCTCCACGTTTCCGCGAAAGACAAGCAGTCCGGAAAAGAGCAGAAGATCAAGATCGAAGCGAAATCGGGGCTGACCGACGCTGAGATCCAGAAGAAAGTGAAGGAAGCCGAGCTCCACGCCGCCGAAGACAAGGCGCGCAAAGAGGCTGTCGAAGTGCGCAACGAGGCCGACTCGCTCGCATTCCGCGCGCAGAAGTCGCTCAATGAGTACAAAGAGAAGCTTCCGGCGAACATCGTCTCCGACATCCAGACCCGCATCGACGCCCTGAAAAAGGCGCTCGAAGGACAGGATGACGCCCTCATCAAGGCGAAGACGAACGAACTTCAGGAGCACATGCAGAAGATCGGGGAGGCCCTCTCGAAAAGCGGAGCCGAAGCTGCAGGACCTGCTCCCCAAGGCGCTCCGAATAACGGCAAAAAACAGCCCGATATCGAAGAAGCCGAAGTCGAAATCATGGACGACAACAAGTAATCGTTCTTAGAGGGGATCCCGTTCAGGATCCCCTTTTTTTTCTATTTATTGCAGTCTGTCAGCGTGCACGCATCGATCGATTTGCCCTTCGGTTTGCTTGGATGAACCGTAAAGAGCAGGCGCGTCGCAGGGTACATATTCGCATCGGGAATCGACTGGCGCTGCAGCCGCTCCTTGTTGAAGTCCCCTTCGATGATCAATTCCTGATACATGTTCCCGTAGAATTGCTGGTTGTTCGGCCAGGCCTGATCCGACTTCATCACCTGCGTCTCCACTTCGGAATCGACCGTGAAATAACGGTTTCCAGACTGGACCGTGATCTCAGCGGCCCTTTGGCGCGCCATTTTTTTAGCTTCTGAAGAACTGACTCCGTCCTGGACGATCACCACGGCGTATTGATCTCCATCGACCTGATATTCAATCACCTGGTCGACCGCCACCACCATTTTTTTCGAAAAGCTGTTCGTACACATCCCAAGGAGTGCGGCGACAGCAGCCACGCAAATAGCCAGCTTCATAATTACACCAAATTGCCCACATCCATATTTAAAACATTTTATTAACTATATTTTCAACTTAATTACTAATAATTAGAAATTCAACATTTTACGAAGGAAAAATAAATATTTTAAGACGATATAAATTTTCCTTTAAAGAAATATGCGACTTTGTGGTACATAAATCGGCTTCCTCTAACAGATTGAGGGAAACCGAAAACCAAAAAACGAGGCAACTTATGGCAAATCCAGCAGGTTTACAAACGTTCAGCGTTCAAGTTTCCGATGCGATCCAAACCTACAGACGGTACAAGGGGTTTCTGGCGGATCAAAACCGGAGCATCAACTCTGCGAAAGGAGATTGGGACGTCTTAACAACCAACCTCTATACCGGCCAATACGATCAGGTAGGAAAAGAGCAGCTTAGATCCCAGATGATGACAGAAGTCGACCGGTACCGCAATTTCCGGAAAGCGAGAGACCAGGCGAACGAAGTGTTCGCGGTCCTTGGAAAAATCATTGTGGGAGTCACCCGCTCTCCCGTCAGCGGAGCCGACTTGCAAACGATGGCCCAGGCAGGATTCCCTATCAAGTGGATCAAGCGCAACGCCCAGCTCAGAGAGGAAATCCTCCCCCACCTGGATCGGCTGGCCACGCGGGTAGACGCTCTGAGAAGAAACATTCTCCTCCAGATCAAGCCGACAGGGAACAGCCTCAATAACGCTCTGGGTTACTTCTACGCCAAATTGGGGCTGGCTACCATGGGCCTCTCAGGGCTGAACGTATTCTCCAAAGCCTATCTCGACGATGCAATCGCCGTTCGCGTCAAAGAAGTGGAAGAACTTGCAGCGGCTCCCGCAGCAGCCCCCGCCGCCGAACCTCTTGCTGCCGCGAATATTGAGGAAGCAGATGATGATACGGCCCAGGTAGAGGTCGAGCGCCTGACAGAACTTTTGGAAGAGCTGCAAGGTCTTACTCAAAGTATCGCCCTTGACGGATCCGACGCAGTAGCCCCTCACTTTGAAGCCGGGCCTTCGGCTCCAGCGGTTTCAGCGCCAGTCTCTGAACTTGCGATAGCCGCCCCAGCTCCAGCCGCTGCCGCTCCGGCTCCAGAACCCGCCGCTGCCGCTCCTGCTCCTGCTGCTCCAGCGCCTGCTGCTCCGGCTCCAGCCGCTGCTGCTCCGGCACCAGCGCCTGCCCCTCAAGAGAGTTTGGTTGAAGCTCCTGTGCAATTAGTTGAAGCGCCTCCAGTATCTTTAACTACAGACTCTGCCATTCAAGTCCCGCCGCAGCCAGCACCCGCTCCTGCATCAGTCTCTCAACCCGTATTGGCTGCTGCAGCACCGGCACCCGCAGCACCTGCTCCTCAAGAAGACAGAAAAGAGGAATTCCCCCCTCTTCCTGGGACTGCTGGAAATGGAAGACCTGTAAGAGGACCCCTTCCCTCGCAAAGATACTCGAGCCAGGCTGCCGTCCAGCCAGGAAGTGGAAAGGGGAAAGGAAAGAACCCTAAATAATCTAATTCCCTCTGAAGAGAAAGGCCGAAAGGCCTTTCTCTTTTCTAGTTCCGCTGGTACTTTGGGGGTATGAAATCGGCCGATCTTCATTGCGATCTTTTATCCTACCTGATCAATCCCGGACGGAACGCCGAAGACCCGGAATCAAGAGCTTCAATCGGCCAAATGAAACAGGGAGGAGTTTCCCTCCAGGTTTTGGCCAACTTTGCGATCACCGCCCCAGGAAGCTCGAAACTGGGCGAGCGGCAGGTTGAAATCTTCAAGCAACTCATCTCCCGATACGGAAAACAAATTCAATTAGCCCTTGCGATTGAAAACGGCTCTTCTTTTTGCGAAGAAGCCGAGCCCCTCGCCCAAGCGCTCGAACGGCTGGAGCGATGGCAGAATGAAGCGGGTCCGATCGCCTACATCAGCCTTACATGGAACGGCGAAAACCGTTTCGGCGGCGGAAACGAATCGGATATCGGCCTTAAACCAGACGGAGAAACCCTGCTTCAGTGGATGAACGGAAAAGGGATCGCGATCGATTTAAGCCACACTTCCGATCTTCTGGCTGAAGAGATTCTCAATACGATCGACCGGAGCGCCTTTCAGATCGGCGTGATCGCCAGCCACTCCAATTTCCGCGCGATCGCCGACCATCCCCGGAACCTTCCCGACTCGATCGCCCAGGAAATTTTCAGGCGCAAAGGGTTGGTCGGGCTGAACTTCGTCCGCCCGTTTCTCGGGCCGGACCCTGCCGCCTTCCTCCGCCACATCGAGCATGCCCAGAAGCTGGGAGGAATGAATTCTCTCTGCTTTGGGGCCGATTTCTTCTACGACGGCGATTCGCCGCCAGAACTGAATTACCTTAAACCATTCTATCTAAATCACTTCGACAATTCTTCCTGCTACCCGAGACTTCTTGAGCTTCTTCACGGGAAGCTGTCGAACCACCAGATGAAAAAGCTCTTTTACCAAAACGTTTTCCGGTTCCTGAATCTTCCCATTTAAGGAGAGACAGGGAGCTTTCCCTGCGGCTTTTCGACGCCCTCCAGCACCCGGAAAACCGCCTTTTCAGCCTCAGGATCATTCTCATAGCCGACCAGAACCGATCTGCAGCGGGTCAAAAGCTTTAAAGCATACGGCGTTCCGAAAAGGCAGACGACAGCCCTGTCCCCGCACGCTTCAATTGCTTGAAGAACTTCGAGCGGGATCCCGAAATTCTCGCTGCGCAAATTGAGTTCGCGGAGCGCGAAGACCACCTGCTCGAATCTTTCCAAATCCTCTTTAACTGAAACAATCGTCCGGAAAAATACCCCCATTCCATCCTTGCCCCCGACGGAGACATAAGCGGCCTGTTGGCTCAGGACGACAGGCTCGCCGACGAGCGTCACCGCCTGCTGGTAGAGCTCCTGTTTCAACTGAACCGCTTCCTGGGTATGGAGCTGCTCCAAAAGATTTTCTGTAGAAATTTGGCGCGCAAGATGGAGTCCCAATTTTTCTTTCGAGCGTAAAATCCGGAGAACGCTCTCATCCAGCTCGGCGCGGTCGAGACGCCCTTGCTCATATCCTTTCTTGAGCGCAGCATAGGCGCGCGGGATATCTTCGCGCATCAGCTTGTCGATATGCGGAGCGATGTGGTCTCCAAAGAGAAGAAGATCGCATCCGGCGAGACGAGCAAAAATAGCGATTTCCTCAGTCGAATAGTTCTTCGTCAGAGCGCTCATATTGAGGGCGTCGCTGACGATCAGCCCGGTAAATTCCATTTCTTTCCGAAGGAGTCCTTTCAAACAGGCGGGAGAAAGCGAAGTAGGAAATTCTTCGTCGATGCACGGAACCTGAAGGTGGGCGCTCATCACTGCTGCAGCCCCCTCCCCGATCGCCCGCTTGAATGGAACCAGCTCGACAGACTCAAGCCTCTCCCATCCGTAGGGAATAAAGGGCAGATCGTGGTGCGAGTCGACCGCCGTGTCGCCATGCCCGGGAAAGTGTTTGACGCAAGCGAGAATTCCCCCATCCTGCATCCCTTTGGCGAAAGCGGACACATGGCGCGCCACCGCTTCGGGATCTTCTCCGAAGGAGCGCATGTGGATGATCGGGTTTTTCGGGTTATTATTCACGTCGGCGACAGGAGCCAGGTTCATGTGGATGCCGACAAGGCGGGCCTGGCGGGCGATCTCTTTGCCGAGCCGGTAGATCTGCGCGGAATCGGAAATCGCTCCAAGGGTCATGTTGCGAGGGTAGACGATTGTATTTGCCATCCGCATCGAAAGACCCCATTCGGCATCGGCAGTGACAAGCAGAGGCAGCTGGGATTCATTCTGAAGCCGGTTGAGAAATGCCGCCTGGCGGAGCGGATCGGAATGTTTCAAAATGGCGTTGCCGATATGCATTTCCCGCATCAGGCGAAGCCAGTCTTCCCAGTGATCCTCTTCGCGCAAAGGACAGGCTGGCGCAACGAAAAGCTGCCCGATCTTCTCCTCGAGAGTCATCTTCTCAAGCGTTTCTTCCGCCCATCCGGCAAAAAGAAAAAACGGAACAACTAGAATCAAAAACCGCATATCCACTCCAAAACTAGAGCGGATACTATACTCAATGGAATGCTTTAGCTGAAAGCGGCATGAGCGGGACGGCGGGACCAGATCCAGAAACAGAGCGCCATCAGCGCTGTTAAAGCAGCAACGACCGCTCTTCGCTCATCCGTTCTGTATTCTCTCGCCACTCTCCGGGACAATTCGGATCCCCATTCGGGATTTTCGGAGATTTCCAGCAGCCTGCGAGCTTGTCCTGTAGATTGAATATGGAGAGTTCTCTGAAACCGGTTCATCCCGTTCATGCAGCGCATTTCGGCCTGCAGAAACAACGCATCCGCTCTTTGCCGAACTTCTAATGAGACCTCATCTCCCAAAACAATCCCTCTGGCTATATTGAGAAGGTCGTCCTGCAAAACTTCTCTCCCAAAATGGGGATCGAAAATACTTCCACGGGCCCGCTTTTCCAAACGTTGATTCAAGGCGATCGGATCTACAGAAAACATACGCTGAAGAAAGGAGTGGCCGTTGTGAACTTGAACCTGATGCTGGATCCGTCCTTCGATCGGATCGCGGCAGGTTGGGCACTGAGCCACGCTTTCCGGGATGCAGCTGCTATGGAAAATATGCCTGCAGGCCAGCTCGGTCACCCTCTGACTGTTTGCGAAGGGATCGAGACAGACGGCGCACTGATCCTGATTGAACGCAACCCTGTCGGGCTGATACGAAACTTCACGGAGGGAGGATGCCATACAAATTATTAGAAAAATTTACCGAATAACCGGACAAGGTCCTGGTAGGTGATGTAAATGAAGAGAGCGATCAGCAGTCCGACGAACGGGATGATGAGCCGTTCCATGGTTTTCGCGCGAAGCGGCCTTTTGGTGATCGATTCAAGAATCGAGAACATGATGTGGCCGCCGTCGAGGACGGGGATTGGAAGGAGGTTGACCAAGCCGAGGTTCAGGCTGATGACGGCCATCCAGAAAAGAGCTTCTTTGGCGCCGAGGGTCCAGCTGTGGTGGACAACCTGGACGATGCCCACGGGTCCGCTGACGTATTTCGGGTTGAGGCAGCCGGAAACGAGTCCGTAGAGCGTCCGGTACGTGTCTTTGAAGACATCGGCGAAAAGCAGCTGGGGGCTTGGGTTGTAGACAACCGACCTGTCTTTGAGAGGAACGCCGAGGACGACGCGGTGGAGGTCTTTTTCAAGGCCGCTGAGCGCCTGGCTTCTCTTGTTGTGATCCTGGATCGCTTCGATCTCTTTCCGGTTTTGGGCAAGTTCTTCCGCAACGCGCGCTTTCTGCTCAGCGGAAATGTTCATGTCGTGAAGCGGCTTCGGAACGATCGGCGCTAACAGTTTGAGCGCGCCGGATGAATCGATTTCGCGGTTTGTGCCGATCGAAGAGACGATCGCTTCGAGCTGGCCAATATTGAAATGGTCGAATTGGGCGTCGGCGTCGGTCCAGCTCACTTTCTCAAGAGCTGCCGCATCGCGGTCGACGATCACGAGAACGCGGCGGGTCTGCATTTTATCGAGCAGGTCGTGCGCCGATTGAACCGGAATGCCGTCGACGGCGAGGATTTTGTCCCCTTCTTCAAGCGGAGTGAAGTAGGTGCAGCGCTGGCATTTCTGGAACGCTTTAGCCTGGTCCGCCTCGTCGATAAACGGAATGCGCCCTTCGACGACGGCGCTGGGAGAGAGGTTATACGGAATGAAATAGAGTTCCTGGAGGCGGCCTCTCAGCCCCACTTCATGCTGCCAGTCGTCGATTTCCCCTCGTTCATAGAGAGAGAGTTTCAGGTCGTCGATCTGGACGCGGGGGGCCTTGGTCTGGAATACTTCCCCGCCCCTCTGCACAGTGAGGAAGGCGGTCGATTCGTTGATGAGCGAACTTAAATGAGGCGCCGAGAAAATCACTTCCCCGTCGGCCCAGAGAATCCGGTCGCCGGGCTGGATGCCGCTCGCGAGCATGGGCGAGCCGGGCGGGAGCCCGTTTTGGAAAATGAGGTATTGAGCTGGCGAGAGGACGCCGATCGTGCTGAACTTGTCTTTGATCGCGCGGGGGTCTTCATAAGTCGAGAGAGTGTAGTTGAAATTCGAATGATCGCCCGTAAGATAGTCGACTTTGGTTCCTTCGATCTGCGTGGTGTCGTCGTTCATCACGCTGGCCATCAAGAGATCCTTGAACCCGTTGAAGGGGCGGCCGTCGTATTTTTCGATCAGGTCGCCGGGGCGGACGCCGAGGTCGTAGAGCGAGGATTGGGGATCGACCCAGCCGATACGGCGAGTGAATTCGGAAAACTGCTTCGTTCTGCCGCCTGCGGCCCAAAGGATGGTGAATGCGATGACGGCGAACGCGATATTGACAAGAGGTCCGGCCAAAGCGACCTGGATCCGCTGCCAGGGAGATTTCCCATAGAAGCCGTCGGCGATTTCATACGGCTCGCGGCTCCCCTCTTTCTGCATCCCGGCGATCTTGACGTAGCCGCCGAAAGGGAGCCAGCAGATCTGCCATTTCACTCCGTCCCATTCCCAGGAATAGAGCGCCTTGCCGAAGCCAATCGAGAACGCTTCGACCCGCATCCCCTGCCTCCGGGCCACCCAGTAGTGTCCGAGTTCATGGATAAAGACGAGGAATCCAAGTCCGAGGATCGCGAACAGGGCATAAATAAGGCTGAAGGCCATAAGCAGCTACTTTGGTTTAAATGCGTGCAGCTTCCTGCCGCGCGCGAAGGTCCACTGAAAGAATCGCCTCCAAGGTTAGCAGATTCTCCGGCCGGTGGGAAGATATTAATTTTTCGAGTTTGGCCCCGATGGCGCTCCAGGAGATCTCTTTCCGAAGGAACCGCTCGACCAGAATCTCGTTGGCTCCGTTCAGATAGCACGGATAGCTCTTTCCCGCCTTCATCGCCTCGGTAGCAAGGTGGAGGCAGAGGAACTTTTCCTTGTCGGGGGGATAGAACGTAAGAGTCCCGTTTTTAATGAAATCGTAAGGGGGCAGAAGGCCGGGCAGCCTGCGGGGGTAGGTTAAAGCGTACTGGATCGGCAGAACCATATCAGGATCCGAAATTTGGGCCAGAATCGACCCGTCGACGAATTCGACGCAGCTATGGACCCTGCTCTGGGGATGGATGACCGCTTCGATCTTATCCGGCTCAATTCCGTACAGCCACCTCGCCTCGATCATTTCAAACCCTTTATTCATGAGGGTCGAACTGTCGATCGTAACTTTAGGACCCATTTTCCAGTTCGGATGAGCGAGCGCATCCTCGACGCCGATCCGGTTCAGCTCATCGAGGCTCTTTGTCCTAAAGGGGCCGCCCGACGCGGTCAAAATCAGTCTGCGGACCGCCTTCCGCTCTTCTCCTTTCAGACACTGGAAAAGGGCGGAGTGTTCGCTGTCGACGGGAAGGATTTCGACTCCCTTTTTCTTGGCCAAAGAGCTCACCAGCTCGCCGGCCGACACCATGACTTCTTTATTGGCCAGGCCGATTTCTTTGCCCGCCTCGATGGCCGCCACCGCAGGGAGAAGCCCCGCGCTGCCAGTCATGGCGAGCATCGCAAAATCAGCCCCCTCGAATGAAGCGGCGGTTACAATCCCTTCCATTCCAGCCAGAACCGGAGTGCCAGGCAGCCGTTTTTGCAGTTCCAGAGCGGCGTCCGGGTCATGAACGGCCACCAGTTTCGGCCTGAACTCGCGCGCCTGTTTTTCCAAAAGATCGATATTTGATTTGGCGGCCAAAGCAACGATTTCCAGTTCCTCCGGCAGATGGCGGACGACCTGGAGCGTGCTGGTTCCGATGGATCCTGTGCTGCCTAGGACGGAGATTCTTTTGCGCATGGGGCCTGTCTCTTTCCAAAAAGAGAAAGCTTACCTGAGAGGGCCCATTTTAGCAAAAGGGCCGCGGCGAAAATCGCTCCGGCCAACGAAACGACGATGCCGCCAGTGGAAAGAGCCAAGCCGTAAACGCTTAAGAGATGGCGCGAAAGAGCCACCCCGGCGGCCGAAGCGGCGCAGCCGATAGCGCAGCTCCAGAAAAGGAGCCAGGGAAGGCGGTGGCAGAAAAGGCGGGCGGTCAAATAAGGACCAGTCAAAAACGCCAACACTAAAAGGACTCCCACCGCCCTAAACGCCCCAATGCAGGTGATCGCGGTCAAAAACAGAAGGAGGAATCTTCGGCTTTTCACGCCGAGGGTCTTCGCGAGGCCGCCGTCGAAGCTCGAAAGCAGAAGCGAGGGGTAGAAAAGAACGACCGCCCCCAAGTTCACTGCGGCAAGCAGGGCCGCAAACCGGATATCGGAAATCTGGAGAATGTCGACGTTTCCCATCACCGCTTCCGTCCCAAGATGCACGTCGCGGGTAAACAGAGTCACGAGCACAATCCCCAGAGCGAAAAGGGCTGTGAAGACAAGCCCGACGCTCGCATCTTCCTGCAGCCGGAACAGGCGCACAAGTCCTTCCGTTAAAAAGGCTGTGACAAGCGCAGCGATAAACGCCCCCAGAAGCAGCGTCGGGAGATCGAAAAGCCCCCCGGTCCACACTTTCGAGGCGACGAGAAACGCTCCGGCGATCCCAAAAAGGATCGTATGCGAGAGAGAATTGGCAAACATCGCCATCCGTCTGAGGACAAGGAAAGGGCCGATCAGCCCGCATGAAACAGAAACCGCGCATAATACGGCGAGCTGCACTTCGTCGGCGGCCGGCGAAAAAATCTGGCCCGTGAAAAGGCGCTGGATCAGAATGCTGAAAAACTGGAAGAAATCTGCGCCCGAGTAAGGGTTCATAGCGGCCTCGGGCGTTCCGGAATCGGCTGCTGATGGGGATCAAGCGTCGGATTCGAAAGAAGGCGGGTCAGTTTTTCTTCGATCTCGGGAGTCAGAATATGCTCCATTTCTTCTGCGGTCCGGTGCACTTTTTCGACGTGGAACCCGAGCGCTTCCGTCAGGTAAAGCTCCCAGAGCCTGTGGAGGCGGACGACGGAAGAGGCTTTCTGCCTCCCGTCCTCAGTCAGGAAGAAGGAACGATCCATTTTCAGGATCCATCCTTCTCTCCGCAAACTCCATAGCGCGTAGCGGAGCATCAGCCGCGGGATCTGGTGAGCCTCTTTCAAAGCGGCAAAAGAGAGAGCGTCTTTTTTCCAAAGCCCCTTCAAAATATTCTCCCGGAGGCACCGGAAACGGAAGGCGAAAATCCGGGCGATCCGGAAGCACCATCCCCTTTTCGGGGCGAAGAGGAGAGAAAAGAGAGCGATCGCCGTTCCGGAGAGGACGATCATCGGCCCCGTCGGAAGGCTGAGGTTCGCTTCCGAAGTGGAAATAGCGACCGACAAAATGTTGCCGAGCAGCCCGCTCAAAGCGCCGAAAATCCCCGCCAGAATGAAAATCGTCTGCAGCCGATCGCTATATTGACGGGCGGCCACGGCAGGGGCGATCGCCATTCCCGACATCAGGATAACGCCAACGCTCCGGATCCCGACAATCAGCGAAAGGAGAAGCAGCCAGAACACCGCTTTCTCCAAACGGGATACGGGCAGGCCGAGGCTGGCAGCGAAATTTCGGTCGAAAAGAGAGGCCTGGAGCGGACGGAAAGTGAGGATCAGAAAAAGAGCCGCGGCGGATGCAAGGATTCCATAAATCGCAATATGCGCATCGGTCATCGTCGCGCTTTGCCCGAAAAGCATCAGCTGCACCTGCCTGTACCAGACAGGAAGGCTCGACTGCATCGCGCTCCCCGCTGCGATCCCGGAACCGAAAAACACGGCCAAAACAAAACAGAGGGCGGCGTCAGGGCGCACTTTGCCTTTCCATTCGAGCCATTCAATCGCCTTGAGTCCCAGCCAGGAAGTGAGAAGAGCACCGCCCATGATGGCAAAAAACGCGCCCTGTTCCATGCGGGGAAAGAGAAGACCCCACGCCGCTGCCCCGATCACCGCGCCCGGATACGCTGCGTGGGAAAGGGACTCGGTCAAGAGCGAGCGCTTGCGGAGGAAAACCCAGACGCCCATCAGCGACGAGGCGAGGCACATCAGCATGCAGCCCCAGGTGGGGGCGCGCAGGACCGGATCGGTGAAAAAATCGAAGAAGCCGATCATAAAATTCCGCTGCGGCTTTTTGCCGAGAGGGCTGCCGCCTCGTCGAAAAGCCATTGCGATTTCCCGAAGGCGCGTGAGAGGTTTTCTTTCACGAACGCCTCTTTCGCAGGGCCGCACGCCAAGAGGCGGGTATTGAGAAGGAGAACCCAGTCGAAATATTCTTCCACTGTCGGCAGATCGTGATGGACGCAGAGAACCGTTTTCCCCTCGCTTTTCAAGCGGCGGAGCAATTCCATAAGAGCTTTTTCGGTCGCGAGGTCGACGCCGGCAAAGGGTTCGTCGAGAAGAAACAGATCGGCGTTCTGCACCAGAGCGCGCGCTATGAAGAGGCGCTGCTGCTGGCCGCCCGAAAGCTGGCTGATCTGCCGCTGGGCGAATGGACTCATCCCCACCATTTCAAGAGCGGCGGCGGCGGCTTCGCGGTCCGCTTTGCGCGGCCTGCCGAAAAGGCCCAGACGTCCGAAACGTCCCATCAGAACAACTTCTTCCGCAGTGATCGGAAAATCCCAGTCGATCGATTCGCGCTGGGGAACGTAGGCGATTTTCTGACGCACTTCCGAAAGAGGCGCGCCCAAAAGCGAAATTTTTCCAGAGAGCGGAGCAACGAGGCCGAGAGCGGCTTTGAGGAGCGTGCTCTTGCCCGCGCCGTTGGGGCCGATGACGCCAACCAAAACCCCGCGCGGGATTTGGAACGTCACATCCCAGAGAATCGGCGTCTTGCCGTAATTCACGTTGAGCGCGTCGGATTCCAAAGCCCATTTATTCTTCATGGCCCAAATGCCTCGCGATCGTTTCCGCGTTTTTATCCATCATTTCAAAGTAGGATAGCCCGCTCATCGAATCGCCGTAAAGGGCTTCCTGGCAGATCCGAATCGTCAGACCGAACTCCCGTCCCGCCGAGGCGATTTTCCGGATCGAATCTCTGCTCACGTTGCTCTCGGGGAAAAGGACGGAGATATTTTTCTCTCTCAGAAAATCGATGATTTTCCGGATGTCGTTCGGATTGAGCTGCCCGTCCGGCGCGAGCCCTTCAGGGGCGGCGAACCGGCTTCTCCAGTCGGGATCGCCGGGATCGGCCAGGTACGAACGGGTGAAATAGTGGAAGGCGTCGTGGCTCGTGACCAGATATCGCTTCTCCGAGGGGACGGATAAAAGGAGGGAACGGATTTTTTCATGCGCCTGCCCCATCCTATGAAGCAGAGCCTCGCCGCGCTGCTCATAATAAGAGGCTCCTTCAGGATCTTTTTCGGAGAGCCTCTGGACGATCGGCCGAACCGTCTCGGCCCAAAGGGAAATATCCATCCAGATGTGGGGGTCTGCCGCCTCCCCTCTCTTCAGTATTTTATCGCGGGGGGCGAGCTCGCCGAGGGCCAAAGCCTTCGTATCGGACGTCAAGCGGGCGGAAAGGCTCGCCCCGTGCTCCAGACCCAGCCCATTATAGAAAACCAGGTCGGCCCGGTCGAACTTCTCCCCGTCCCCCTTCACCAGCTCGTAGCTGTGCGGGTCGAGGTCTCCCTGGATCAGGACGCGGCCGCTCACCCGCTCTCCGCCGATTTCGGAAACCAGGTCCCCGATTTGCGCGGTCGTTGAAAGAATTTTTAAATTGCCTCCCGGGCGCATCCATTCATCCAAAGTTTTTTTTGATGAACAGCCCCACGCAAGAGCCAAAGCAGCCACAGCCAGGAAAAGATAGTTTATCAGCTTCATTTGTGAAGAAGGATACAATAGACTGTGCAAAAAAGAAACAAAGAAAATTCGACTTTCTTGCAAGAAAAGAACCTAGGTTATATAATCCCCAATTAATTTGGAAAAAAGGTTCGATTCCAAAAAAAAGCAGATTGCAAATAAAACCCGAAATGGGATAAATCAACTGTTCTGCTTTTAAAAGAAAGAGTAGTAAAATCCGAGGAAAAAATCCTCGAGTAAGAATTGATAAATTTTGATTAGGACGGAAAATATGAGCGTGGCACGCAAAGAAGAGCTGACGGAAACAAAAAAAGGCATGAAAGACATCGAAGACGTGATTGCAAAAGCGATCAAAAAAGTAGGCGTCAGAAAAGAAAACGAACTCTGCAAATACCTCCCCATGAAATCGGGCGGATACATGCACCATTTTACCCTGCGTAAAATGAAGTACAAACAGCCCAACGAGCTATCCAGCATCATCGAGCGGTTCGTCATTAACTCCGACAAACCTTCCGTGATCGCCCCCAAACAGCGCGCAGCCCGCGGATCCCGCAAACGCCGCGATCATATGAACTTCACCCGCAATCAGTTAGAGCGGATGCTGAACATCGCTCGCTTGGCCGGCGATAAAGAAATCATCACGATCCTGATGCCTAAAAAATCTCTTGCCACCTGCAAAAGAGAGCTGATCCAGGCGATCCGCCACCAGAAGGTCGAACAGGAACTCTGGAACTCTTATGTAGAAGCGGTTCAGGCTCAGCAGCTGCTAGCTCAAGACCCAGCGTTCGCGCAGCAATAAATTCTTTGTTTTCTCCTCCTTTTTAGCCCTCAAGGTCTCTATAATCTTGAGGGCTTCTCGTTTACAAAGAGAAAATTTTACTTGCCGCAGAAATCTCCCTCTTTGCCCTTGCAATTTAAGCAAAATGCTTTATCATGTTTGGTTGGTTAAACATTAGAAACCTATTGTTGAGGAAAAATCAATGTCGCAAACCGCAACAAAAGAATTTGGGAAGTGGCGGTCGTTTTTTTGGCCTGTCCATAACTTCGAGCTGAAAAAGCTCCTCCCAATGTTCTTTTTATTCTTCTTTATCAACTTCAATTACACCGTTTTGCGCGATACGAAAGACGCACTCATCGTAACGGCTCCCGGATCGGGCGCCGAGGCGATCCCCTTCCTGAAGGTTTGGGGCGTACTTCCTTTCGCCATCATCTTCATGCTCGTCTACTCGAAGCTGAGCAACGCGATGAGCAAACAGAAGCTGTTCTATTGTACGATCGGCTTCTTCATCGCCTTCTTCGCAGTATTCGCACTGTTCCTGTACCCATTCAAAGAAGTTCTCCATCCATCTGCTTCCGCAGACTGGCTGAAAGCCCACCTCTCTGAAGGATTCGGCGGACTGATCGCTCTGTACAGAAACTGGACTTACGCCCTGTTCTACATCATGTCGGAACTCTGGGGCAGCGTCGCCATCTCCCTCCTTTTCTGGGGATTTGCGAACGACATCACGAGAGTGAACGAATCGAAGCGCTTCTACGCCATGTTCGGCCTGGGCGCCAACTTCGCGATGCTCTTCTCCGGACCGCTTATCGTCTACTTCTCGGACATCCGGCAGAAGCTTCCTGCAAACGTCGACGCTTGGGGAGTCACCCTTAACTACATGCTGACCTCCGTCATCGTCTCCGGCCTGATCATCATGGGGATCTACTACTGGATCAACAAGAACGTCCTCACCGACGCCCGCTTCTACGATCCTTCCGAAGTGAAGAAATCGAAAAAAGAGAAACCAAAGCTCTCGATCAAAGAAAGCTTTATGTTCCTCGCGAAGTCTCCTTACATCGGCTTCCTGGCGATCCTCGTGATCGGCTACGGAATCTCGATCAACCTCGTCGAAGTCACCTGGAAAGCGCAGCTTAAACTGCAATATCCGAACGGAAACGAATACAACGCCTTCATGGGCAAGTTCTCCTTCATGACCGGCCTCATCACCATCCTGATGATGCTGTTCGTCGGCGGAAACGTGATCCGCAGATTCGGCTGGGGCGTAGGCGCCTTGATTACGCCTGTCGTCCTCCTGCTGACTGGCGTAGGCTTCTTCTCCTTCGTGATTTTCCGCGACTCTCTGACAGGCCTCATCGCGATGTTTGGCTCGACGCCTCTCATGCTCGCCGTCCTCTTCGGTATGGCGCAGAACATCATGAGCAAGTCGGCGAAATACTCGCTCTTCGACCCAACCAAAGAGATGGCTTACATCCCATTGGATCAGGAATCGAAGGTTAAGGGGAAAGCCGCGATCGACGTCGTCGGCGCGCGCCTCGGCAAATCGGGCGGATCGATCGTTCAGCAGGTGCTGATCGTCGCATTCGGATCGCTCTCCGCGATCACCCCGATCATTGCCGTGATCCTGTTCGGGATCATCTTCGCCTGGATTTTCGCAGCCCGCAGACTCAGCACGCGCTTCAATGAGCTCACCGCTCAGAAAGAAGCCGAGAGAGCTGCCGAAGCCGCGGTCGTCCAAGCGATCCCAGCGAAAGCCGCTGCAGCGACTTCCCAAGCTACAAGCTAAGGAAAAAGCCGCAAAAGCCTCGCAAGAGCAAAAAGCCCGCAGAAATGCGGGCTTTTTTTATGCCCGGATGTCAATTCGTTTGTAGTAGAGAAGAACCCCCCGGTGCAAAGGCACCTGGAGGAAGTGAGAGCGCAGCGAAGAGACCCTTTCATCGTCGCATTGATACCAGCTCCCATCCACTTTCACATACGTCAGGAAATTCGCTTCCTGCGGCCCGTCGGGCCGATGTTCGATAAACGTTTGTAAATCATAGCAAAGCCAATCGGGAGTAAAAAACTGCCGCTTCACAAGCCGGCATGAAGTCCCTTCCGTCCCCTTCGCATAGACTAAAAGATCCGCAGGGCGGGCGTTCCATTTTTTCTTGATCGCCTCTTCCAGCGTTTCTCCGCCGTTCACATCCCAGATCAAATGGCGCTCCGGATGAAGGGCGATGAAATCAGTGTACGAAGATGATTTCGTCTGAGGGAATAGAGCCTTTACAAACGCATGGAAAATCTCAAACAGATTCGCTTTATTCGGGTTCCGAAACAATGAAGGAGGGAGTTTTTTCATTAGACAGCGGATGAGCGCCAGGCTGTTGGCTGTAGACACCGTCTTGTTTTCCTGCTGGTCGAGCAAATACTGTTCTATAAAATCGAGAAAGCAATGAAAACTTCGGGGCGCATAATAAAAAAGGTCGATGAACCCAGGCAGCACCATTAAAAACTGCATGAGAGCGTTGATCGGATTCATCCAGCCTTGCGGCTCGCACCTGCGCAGCCCCACCGGAACCATCCTTCCCGCCGTCCGGCGAAGCCGAAGCCGCCTGGAATCTTTAGCAGCCTGAATCACCTCGATCTCCCGCTGCCCTTCGTCATCGAGCGCGGGGATCGCAAGGGCTGCAGAAAGAAGATTGATCACCACGCGCGGCGCAGTCGCCGACGGGAGCAGAGCTCCTCTTGTGGGAGAAGCGCCGATCCTGCCAAGTACGACGCCTTTTACTTTCGAATCGGTGGGATGGGATTCCTCCTCTTGCGAGAATTCGTTCCGGAATCCTTCTC
>CAYPZU010000033.1:15990-23655 GCA_964415395.1 uncultured bacterium | reverse complement strand
CTGGCCGACGAAAACGCCTATGTCGACGATATCGACCATTTGGGCAACCGCCGCGTCCGCTCTGTAGGCGAATTGATCCAGAATCAGTGCCGGATCGGTCTGGCCCGGATGGAAAAGATCATCAAGGAGAGAATGAACCTGTTCGACTTCTCGTCCGACACGATGACTCCAGGCAAGATCGTTTCTGCAAAAGGTCTGGCTGGCGTGCTGAAAGACTTCTTCGGAAGATCGCAGCTTTCCCAGTTCATGGACCAAACCAATCCGATTTCCGAGCTGACTCACAAACGAAGGCTTTCCTGCCTTGGGCCAGGCGGCTTGAATCGGGAGAGAGCTGGCTTCGAAGTGCGCGACGTCCACCCATCCCACTACGGAAGGATTTGCCCGATCGAAACGCCGGAAGGTCCGAACATCGGTTTGATCACATCTCTGTCTACTTTCGCGAAGATCAACGAGTTCGGGTTCATTGAAACCCCGTACCGGATCGTCAAGGAAGGGGTCGTGACCGACGAGATCGAGTACATGACTGCCGATCAGGAAACGGATTACATGATCACGCAGGCGTCGACTCAGCTGGACAAGTTCAATATGTTCAGCGAGCCGCTTTGCTGGGCTCACCACCGCGGCGAGCCGATGGAGATCGAGACGGAGAAAGTCACTCACATGGACGTCTCTTCCAAGCAGCTCGTTTCGATCGTGGCCGGGTTGATCCCGTTCCTTGAGCATGATGACGCGAACCGCGCTTTGATGGGTTCGAACATGCAGCGCCAAGCGGTTCCTCTGATGAAAACGGACGCGCCTCTGGTCGGTACCGGCCTTGAAGGCAGATCTGCTCGCGACTCGGGAGCCGTTGTTGTGGCTCTTGAAGAGGGCGTGGTCGAATATGTCGACGGATATAAGATCGTCGTCGCGCCGAAAGACAACCCGCTCAACAAGCGGATCTACGTCCTGAAGAAATTCATGCGTTCCAACAGCGGCTCCTGCATCAACCAGACCCCGCTTTGCAACGTAGGCGACAAGGTCATCGCCGGCGATGTTCTCGCTGACGGACCTGCTACGGACAAAGGGGAAATCGCCCTCGGGAAAAACGTGCTCGTGGCCTTCATGCCCTGGTGCGGATACAACTACGAGGACGCGATCATCATCTCCGAGAAGCTGATCCGCGAAGACTATTATACATCGATCTACCTCGAAGAGTTCGAGCTGACCGCCCGCGATACGAAGCTCGGCAAGGAAGAGATCACCAAGGATATCCCGAATGTCTCGGAAGAGATGCTCAAGGACCTTGGCGACGACGGAATTGTCCGGATCGGCGCGCACGTCGAGCCAGGATCGATTCTCGTTGGGAAGATCACTCCGAAGTCCGAGACGGAGCTATCGCCTGAAGAGCGGCTGCTGCGCGCGATCTTCGGCGAAAAAGCGGCTGACGTTAAAGACGCTTCTCTTACGGCGCCTCCGGGAACCGAAGGGGTCGTCATGGATGTCAAAGTCTTTTCCAGACGCGACCGCCTTTCGAAGACGGATGATGAGCTGGTCGAAGAAGCGACGCGCATTAAAGATATCCACTCCGACTTCAAAACGAAGGAAGCGGAACTTCAAATGGAGTTCCATGAAAAGCTCGGCGCGCTTCTTCTCAACGAGAAAGCGCCTTCGTCGATCATGCACCGCAAGAGCGGCGAAGTCCTCATTGAAGAAGGGCAGGTGATCACCCAGGAGATGATCGAAGTTCTTGAGAGCGAGAAGGCGGAAGACCTTCTGATGGCCGATAAGGAAATCTATATCGAGCTGAAGAAAACGCTCCGGGAATTCGAGCTCGCCTATCAGGGGCTCCAGATGCAGCATAAGTCGGAAATCGAATTTATGCGCAAAGGAGACACCGATCTCGACCCAGGCGTGATCCGCCAGGTGAAGGTCTATGTCGCGACGAAGCGGAAGCTTCAGGTCGGCGATAAAATGGCCGGACGCCACGGGAACAAAGGGGTTGTCGCGAAGCTGGTTCCAGAGGCTGACATGCCTTATCTGGCCAACGGCGAAACGATCGAGATGATTCTCAACCCGCTCGGCGTGCCTTCCCGTATGAACATGGGACAGCTCCTCGAGACGCATCTCGGCTATGCCGCGAAGAAAGCGGGCATCTATGTGAAGAGCCCGGTCTTTGAAGGATTCCCTGAGTCGAAAATCTGGGAGATGATGAAGAGCCAGACGATGTTCCTCGATGGAAAAGCGCATCTCTTCGATGGACGCTCCGGAGAACGGTTCGACAACCGGATCGTGGTTGGCTACATCTACATGATGAAGCTGAGCCACTTGGTCGCGGACAAGATCCACGCACGTTCGATCGGTCCTTATTCTCTCGTTACGCAGCAGCCTCTCGGCGGCAAAGCGCAGATGGGGGGACAGAGGTTCGGGGAGATGGAAGTTTGGGCGCTCGAAGCGTATGGCGCGGCCCACCTTCTCCAGGAAATGCTGACCGTGAAGTCGGACGACGTCGCAGGAAGAACCCGGATTTACGAATCGATCGTCAAGGGAGAAAACACCCTTGTGCCGGGAACGCCCGAGTCGTTCAACGTTCTTGTGAAAGAGATGCAGGGGCTTTGCCTCGATATCCGCACGGAATTTGTGGAATAAGCGCCGCCTAGCGGTTTTTTAGGTTTTAACTCTCTCTAGAGGAGAAAAAAAGTAATGTTCGATGCTGACGAGGATGTAAGGGGATCTCAGTTTGACAAGGTGACCATCAAGATTGCGTCCGACGACGTGATCCGGAATCAATGGTCCCGGGGCGAGATCAAAAAACCCGAGACGATCAACTATCGCACTTTCAAGCCTGAAAAAGGCGGATTATTCTGCGAAAAGATCTTCGGACCGACCCGCGATTGGGAATGCGCCTGCGGTAAGTACAAGAAAATCAAGCATAAAGGGATTGTCTGCGACCGCTGCGGCGTCGAAGTGACTCTTTCCAAAGTGCGGCGCGAGAGAATGGCCCACATTGATCTGGCCGTTCCGGTGGTTCACATTTGGTTCTTCAAGACGATGCCTTCCCGCATTGGGAACATCCTCGGAATGTCCACTGCGGACCTCGAGAGAGTGATCTATTACGAAGAATACGTAGTCACCGATGCGGGCCGCACCGACCTGCAGAGAAAGCAGCTCCTGAATGACAACGAATACCGTGAAGCCCAGGAGAAGTGGGGCGCCGACGGCTTCGTTGCGAAAATGGGAGGAGAAGCAATCCAACAAATCCTGAAGACGGAAGATCTTGCATCTCTTGTCGTCGATTTGAAAGACAAGCTCCGCAAAACCAAGTCGATGCAAGCCCGCATGAAGCTGGCGAAGCGGTTGAAGATCGTCGAAGGATTCTCCACGTCGACCAACAATTCCGACTGGATGGTGCTGAGCGCGATCCCGGTTATTCCGCCCGATCTGCGCCCGCTCGTGCCGCTCGACGGAGGACGCTTTGCGACTTCCGATCTGAACGATCTGTACCGCCGCGTCATCAATAGAAACAACCGTCTGAAATCGATCCTCAAGCTGAAGACTCCCGATGTAATCGTCCGCAACGAAAAGCGGATGCTCCAGGAAGCGGTCGACGCTCTGTTCGACAACGGCCGCCACGGACATCCTGTCATGGGCGCGGGCAACCGCCCTCTGGAAGCTCTTTCAGAGATGCTGAAAGGCAAGCAGGGGCGCTTCCGCCAGAACCTGCTTGGAAAACGGGTCGACTACTCGGGCCGTTCGGTTATCGTCGTAGGTCCTGAGCTGAAGTTCAACCAGTGCGGTCTTCCGAAGAAAATGGCGCTCGATCTGTTCGAGCCCTTCATCGTCAAGCGTTTGAAAGACTTGGGATACGTTTATACGATCCGTTCGGCGAAGAAGATGATCCAGAAGCAGGCGCCTGAAGTTTGGGACGTTTTGGAAGAGATCATCAAAGGCCACCCGGTTCTTCTCAACCGCGCTCCGACCCTCCACCGTTTGGGGATCCAGGCTTTCGAGCCGATTCTGATCGAAGGAAAAGCGATCCGGATCCATCCCCTTGTCACGCCGGCGTTCAACGCTGACTTCGACGGCGACCAGATGGCGGTCCACGTGCCGCTTTCGATTGAAGCGCAGCTGGAGGCTAAACTCCTGATGATGGCTCCAGACAATATCTTCCTCCCTTCATCCGGAAGACCTGTCGCGGTTCCTTCGCAGGATATGATCCTTGGACTCTACTACCTGATGCACGATCCGGTGATCTTCCCTGATAAAGCAGGTCGCAAGGTCAAAGTATTCGGCAGTCCGCAGGAAGTCCTTATGGCTCTCTATTCCAGCGGCAGCTACAACTGGTTCGAAAAGCCTGAAGATAATGGATCTGAGCGGCGCGACCATCTGGGACGCGGGCTGCATATCCATGAGAAGATCAAGGTCCTGATCGAAGGCGGCATCATCGAGACGACTCCGGGACGGGTCTTGTTCAACACAATCGTTCCGAAGAAGCTTGGGTTCCAGAACTACGTTCTCCGCAAAAAGCGGCTGGCTGAGCTGGTTCTCGAATGCTACAAGAAGATCGGCCTCGAGGCGACTGTCCAGTTCCTCGATAACATGAAGAACCTCGGCTTCTCTGAAGCGACGAAAGCTGCGATCTCGATGGGTACATGCGACGTTAAAGTGCCTTCGCACAAGCCGCAAGTGCTCGCAGAGGCTTACAAGCGCGTAGCTGTTGTCAAGAAGCAGTACGAGGACGGGATCATCACCGAAGGGGAGCGCCACTCCAAGATCATCAGCATCTGGACGGAAGTCACAGAAAAGCTGTCGGAAGAGCTCTTCAAGCTGATCTACGACACTTCGACCGGCAACCTCAACCCGCTCTACCTCATGGTCGACTCGGGCGCTCGCGGTAACAAATCCCAGGTTAAACAGTTGGGAGCCCTCCGCGGCCTGATGGCGAAGCCGTCTGGCGAGATCATCGAATCGCCGATTACGGCGAACTTCCGCGAAGGCCTGACGGTGATGGAGTACTTCATTTCGACTCACGGAGCCCGCAAAGGTCTTTCCGATACGGCGTTGAAAACCGCCGACTCCGGATACCTGACGCGCCGTCTGGTCGACGTAGCGCAGGACGTGATCGTCACCCGCGACGATTGCGGCACGCTGAACGGCATCGAAGTCTCCGGCATCAAGCAGGGAACGGAAGAATTGCTGGCGATCAAAGACCGCCTTTATGGAAGAACGGTTCTGGAAGATATCTATCAGCCAGGCGACAGCACGAAAATCCTGGCCCGCGCTGGAGATATCCTCACTGCGCCGCAAGCTGAAGCGATCGACGACGCAGGGATCGAAACGGTTCGCATCCGTTCCGCTCTGACTTGCGAAAGCCGGCGCGGCATCTGCGCGAAGTGCTACGGCCTGAACCTGGCGACCGGAAACCTGGTCGGCATGGGAGAGGCGATCGGCATTATCGCAGCGCAGTCGATCGGCGAACCGGGAACGCAGCTCACGATGAGAACGTTCCACTTGGGCGGTATTGCATCGACCAGCGCAAGCCCCGAACTGATCGCAGAACACGACGGCATTCTTGTCTACACAGATATGCGCGTTGTGCAGAACGAGGAAGGGCATTGGCTGGCGCTCAATAAAAACGGGAACCTCCAGATCGTCCGCGACGAAGGCAGATCCCTTGATGACTACAAGAAACTGCTCAGCAATAAGTCGATTGAGCCGCTTCAGTCGTTCCACATTGAATTGGGGACGAAGATCTTCTTTGCCGATGGCTCGAAGATCAAGAAGAAGGTGAAAGTCGGCCAATGGGAGCAGCACAGCAGCCCGATCATCTGCGAACGCCCCGGCTACGTTAAATACGAAGACCTCGTTGAGGGGATTTCGACCCGCCGCGAAGTGAACAAGCAGACCGGCCAGGTTGAGTTGATCGTGAAGCAGCACCGTGGAGAACTCCACCCGCAGATCGCGATCTACACCGACGCAGAGTACAACGAGCTGGTTGGTACCTATGCGATCCCGTCCAGCGCCGTGATCACGACCCGGGAAGGGCAGCATGTTTCAGCAGGTATGATCCTGGCGAAACTGCCCAGAGGCGCGATCAAGACGAAGGACATCACGGGCGGTCTGCCGCGCGTTGCCGAGCTGTTCGAAGCCAGAAGGCCGAAGGAAGCTGCGGAGATCGCAAAGATCGACGGTATCGTCGACTTCCGCGGCGTTCAGAAGAACAAGCGGATCGTTGTTGTACGCGACGATGTGACCGGCATGGAAGAAGAGCACCTGATCCCGCTCACCAAGCACTTGATCGTCCAGAAAGGCGACAACGTGGTGAAAGGGCAGCAGATGACCGAAGGGTTGGTCGTTTCTCAGGAGATCCTCGATATTTGCGGCGTGCGCGAACTCCAGAAATACCTGGTCAACCAGGTTCAGGAGGTCTACCGTCTGCAGGGGGTCGACATCAACGACAAACATATCGAGATCATCGTTCGGCAGATGCTCCAGAAAGTGCGCGTCACCGATCCAGGCGACACGACGTTCCTCCATGCGGAAGACGTCGACAAGAAACACTTCCACGAGATCAACCGGAAGACGATCGAAGAAGGAGGCAAGCCGGCCACGGCAGCGCCTGTCCTTCTCGGCATCACCCGCGCCTCTTTGGGAACTGAATCGTTCCTCTCGGCAGCTTCCTTCATGGAGACGACCCGCGTCCTCACCGAAGCGGCAAGCGAGAGCAAGACCGATTACCTTCTCGATATCAAGGCCAACCTGATTATGGGTCACATGATCCCAGGAGGAACCGGCCACGAGTATCACAAGAAGGTCAACAAGTTCATCGAGAGCCAGCAGGCGGAAGATCTCGAGATCGACTTCGAAACCGAAGCTGTCAGCGTTTAATTTTTCTGAATCGAATGCGGTAGCGAAAGCTGCCGCATTTTTTTTTATATTATAGTCGATTTCACGATGTGGATGCCGAAAACGGTCGTTGCCGCATTCATAAACCATTTTCCAGCCCGATATCCCCAGCAGTTTGCATAAGCTTCCCACGCGCTCCAACTAATCGCTGACACTTTTTCAGCCGTTATTTCAAGATTGGGTTCGTTATCCTCAGCTATCTGGTCGAATTGGCGCTGATGATTTTGCAGCTGCCTTTGTCCTGCGGTAAAATGAGGAAGGGCTTCGAATGGATCTCCCGACCTTTTCAACTCGTCTATGACCTGAATCAGGGCGGGAGCCAGAGCTTCAGACTGTTCAGAGAAAGCTTGCGCCGCCTGTTTTTTTTCGCTCTCCAGGGTAAGCCATTTGCGGGCTGTCGAGGCCATTTCGCGCGCTTTTCTCGCTGTCTCTTTCCAATCACTTTCCTGTTCGGCAAACGCGCGGGAGCAGACGATCGAAGCGAGGGGGAGCAGAACGATTTTCCCGCTGAAGATGCCGAGGGTGAATAAACCGGTTCCGAGCAGATGCTTTTGCCACGGCTTGCTCTGGCAATAGGCGCGGTAGGCTGCGGCTGCCTGCCGGAGCATTCGGGCGGGGAGTCTTTGGAGGGCGGCAGAGGCTTTTTGGGCGCAGCTCATAATTGGCGAGGGATCGAGCGGAGCCCGGCAATTGGGGCAGGTATTGCTGTAGGCGAAGTTGATGAGCACGCAGTCGCGATGGGCGGGGTGGGTTTTCCCATCAGAGATTTGTCCGATCGAGTTT
>CAYPZU010000033.1:0-15980 GCA_964415395.1 uncultured bacterium | reverse complement strand
TTGCGATTGCCTCGTGGAAGACGAGCCCCCCTTTAATGCGTGGGAGTTCGAGTCTGCAGATCGAGCATTCGAAACGGTTGTAAATAGCTTGGTTTTCTAGGTTGTCTGGCAGAGGCTGCACTCTGGCGCAGGAATAATAGACAGCAGTCATAAATCCCTCCTTGTAAAAGGGGGCAGATGCTACTGATGAAAGGAAAATTTTCCTAGAAAAAAATATAGGGTTTTATATTTTTTCCTGGAGCTGTCCTTCGAGTTTCACGATGTCTTTGGCGAAGTTGCGGATCCCTTCAGCCAGTTTTTCCGTTGCCATCGCGTCTTCGTTGAGCTGATAGCGGAAGGACTTCTCGTCGAGATGGATCTTTTGGAGCGGGGAGTCTTTGGCTTTGGCGGGGTCGAGTTTCCGAACAAGCGGCTGGGCGCTGTTTTTGAGCTCTTCCAGGAGGTGGGGAGCGATGGTGAGGAGGTCGCAGCCGGCGAGTTCGACGATCTCATCCTTATTGCGGAAGGAGGCTCCCATGATCTGGGTCTTATAGCCGAATTTCTTGTAGTAATTATAGATTTTCGTAACCGATTTGACTCCAGGGTCTTCACCTGGGGCGTAGCCGGGAACTCCTTCGCTTTTCTTGTACCAGTCGAGGATCCGGCCGACGAAGGGGGAGATGAGGGTCACGCCGGCTTCTGCGCAGGCAATCGCCTGGGCCATGCTGAAGAGGAGGGTCATATTGCAATGGATCCCTTCCTTTTCGAGAATGCGGGCGGCTTCGATCCCTTCCCAGGTTGAGGCGAGTTTGATGAGAATTCTCTTCCGGCTGATTCCGGCCGCTTCGTACAGGGAGATGAGATAGCGGGCTTTCTCCACGCTCCCTTCTAAATCGAAAGAGAGGCGGGCGTCGACTTCGGTGGAGACGCGGCCGGGAACGAGTTTCAGGATTTCAAGGCCGAAGTTGACGAAAACTTTGTCGAGAACCTGGCCGAGTCCTTTCCCTTTGCCGAACCGGATGGCGTCCTGGATCAGATGCTGGTACTGGGCTTGCTGGCTGGCGGCATAGATGAGTGAGGGATTGGTCGTAGAGTCGGTGGGGCTGTATTGCTTGAGAGTTTCGAAGTCGCCTGTATCGGCTACGACAATCGTAAATTTTTTGAGTTGGTCTAGCTGGCTCATTCCATCGGTCCTTTCAAAAAATTAAAGAGAGCGCTTTGTCCAAGGAACCGATTGTACGATTTCGCGAATTGGCCAGGATCGAGCGTCTCTTGAAAACCATCTGCTAGGATACTGACTTTCAGTCCTTCATGCAAGGCCAGAATCATCCTGTTTGTGATTTCGGGAGGGATGCGCAGCCGCATGCCTCCTTCAAGATAAGGTAGGGATGCGGCGATCCGTTCGTCTCCTAAAATAAATTCTACAGGAACTGAGGCGGAAGGAGCCCAGGAGAATTGTCTGAGGCTGATGTAGGAGTTGATTTCGCCGCCCGCTTTCCGGAATTCGAAGGCAATCTGGGATTCGCTTGATTTATCGATATAGCGGAGGCGCGTCGAATCATAAACCGCATCGCCGGCGGATATGCCGTCTAGTTTCCAGGGACTGGTCGAAATACACCCTCCGAGAAGAGAGGCGATCCCAAGAGCGAGGAGGAAGCTCTTCATCAATGGGATTGGGAGCTTTGGCCGTTATTCATCGTCACGACGAATACCCCGATTGCTGCAGTCACGATCGCGCTGCCCGCAAAGGCCCAGTTCTGCCAGTTGTTCCCTTTTGCCGTTGTGGTGGAGCTGGCAGCGCCGCCGCCGGTGGCCTGAGCCTGAAGGGCGGTCCCTGATAAAAGGGCTGCTGCAGTGAGAAAAGCGGTAATTTGTTTCATAATTCCCTTGGATCAATGAGTGTGGTTAAAATTGACCTGGTCAGAGCCGCTGTGGGTGGCGATTACAATAACTCCCGCAACGACGGCTGCAATGGCTCCTCCTGCGAAGACCCAGCCCTGCCATGCGTTGCTCCTTCCTGTGTTGCTGGCCTGGGCAGCGCCTGTGCCAGGTTCCTGGGCCGCAAGAGATGTTCCAAACAGTGAGATAGCTAAAAGGCAAGGAATGGCTTTTTTCATAAGAACTCCCCAAACAGGCAGGTTAACTCGTTTTAACGTTCTCTTTTCATTCTACAGGTCGTTTGAATTCTGTCTAGCGATTTGAAGAGGAGGCTGAAGAGTAGATCTTTGCATGCCCCTCCTTGAGAACAAGGTAGTCCCAATAAGGTCCCATTTCCGAAACATTCTGGACGGCTTTCTGAAGGGAGTCCCATTGCTGTTTTTGGGCTCTCTCCGCATCTTCTTCAGATGAAAAATGTCCCAGGGAGCTGAAGAGTTTGAGGAAGTCGGCTGTCCGGGAATTTTCAGGAAGCGGCGAGAAAAGGTGGGGGACGAGGGTGAGGGAACGGAACGAATTGAGCAGATCGGTCTGGAATTTCGGCAGATCTTGCTTGAGCACAGCTCCGGTCAGGATGTAGGCCATGCCGTTCTTGACGTACAGAGCCTGAAGCATTTTGATCTCTCCCCAGGCGGTCGCAGTCGTGATCTCGGTGAGGCGCCCAGCGCCCGCTTTCATCGGGAATTTCCCGAGATCGCGCCATTGTGTATTCGGCTGGGCGGTCTGGATTTTCTTCACCGCCTTGACATATTCTTTCAGAGGGACGTCGACTTCTTCGAAAGCGATATTGATCGAGGGGCGGAAGTCGCCTGAACCCTTCCCCAGGAATCCGACCTGGACGTGGTGGGAGAGGTTTTTCGGCTCGGCGATTTCCCATCCGGCGGGGGGAACGAAGTAGCAGATTTCAGGAGCCGATTGTTCGAGCGCAGAAGGCGCATTATTTTGAGCAAATAGGGGAAGAGATATGCTGGAGAGGAGAAAAAGCAGGTTAAGCATGGAAAGACTAGTGAGTTGTTGAATGTACGTTGCTGCCGTCGCCGCTGGTGTTATTATCCAGCAAAGCGCAGAGTGCGGCCATTCCAACTGCGAGTCCCAATCCCCAACCCATCATTGAGAGGACTGTTGCGTCGCGGCTGCTGTAGCCGGCGGCTTCGCCCCTTCGGGAGGCAGGCCGTCTTCCAGTTCCTGGGCTAGTTTCCTGAGCTATGGCGCTGGTGAGCATGCTGACTGCTGCAATCGCCGAAGCTATTTTTCTCATACAACCCTCTTGAATTCCGTTATCTCACATGACAACGTTTCAGGCAATAGCCTTAAGAAAGCTAAATGAGGGGAAACAGCGCAACTATCTTCAATTAAAGAAGATGGTCCCGGCCGAAGCCGGGACGATTCAGTTTCTCTTAGTGGGAGAAGGTAGGAGCGGTTGAAGCGGCGGAAGCAGCTGTTACGCCGACAACAACGCCGAGCACAACCAGACCGCCCAGACCGATACCCCATGCCCAGTCGTCTGAAGCAGTGTTGGTAGCAGCTTGCGCGCCCTGGCCCATTGGTTTTTGTCCTGTGGGTTGTGCAGAAGCCACGTTAGACGCCAGAAGGGCGGCGACAGTCATGATCACTGAGAATTTTTTCATTTTGGTTCTCCAAAGGTTTAGATACAGCCTAATCGGTAGTCCGATGTCACTCAGACTCGGAAGTACCACTTATAGAATTTTTTCACAATTTTTTCTAGCAAAACATGAAAAATTTAGTTCTCTGTTCTTCTTTGCCTTTTAACCGTTTTGTTCTACTATACTTACGATTTTCCATGGAGGGTGAGATGTTTTTGGAAAATCTATCGAATTGCAGACGCTCTTTCGGGTTATTCAATTGCGACGGACTTTTAACAGACGCGAGGGGACTCCCGCTCTATATCAGCGCCAAAGGCAAGGCGATTGCTTCCAAACGTCCAGATATCTGCCTTTTAAGTCTTTTTCGTAGAGCTCTTGGGAACATCGATTCCTCGCAAGCGGGGCGGGCTGCGGAAAAAGGGTTTCAGGAATTGGCCGTAATTGTTCTCCGCCTGCAAGGGCTTGGCCGCCCGCTGAATGCTGTAGAAAGAGAAGATCTCAGAGGGAAGAAAGAAGTCTATGAGAAGGTGTGTCTTGCCGCCCGCGTGGTTTGGGGCCGCCAAACTGTCCGTCCCAGAACTCCTGCCTGGATGCAGTACGAAATATGCGGAACGCGCGAAGCGATCGACCGTCTTCTCGCTGTCCCGATCTAACCGGATGGAATAAATTTATTTCTTTTGGGTTGAAATTCCATGCAGAGAAATCGGCGAGGAGTGTAAAATCCCAAGATTGAAAATAAAGGGTTCGGTTCGAATGAAAGGATTGGAAACAGGGAAAGACAAGATACAGAAAATCTGCGACGCCTTGAAGAAGGAAACTCTGGAGCCTGCGAAGCAGGAAGCCAGGGAAATCGTCGAGAACGCCCATCTTCAAGCTTCCGAGATCGTCCACGAGGCTCAGAAAAAAGCGCGCTCCCTGGTTCAGGCGGCTGAAAAAGAAATTGATGAGAAGAAAAAGGTATTTCAGTCTTCCCTCAATCTGGCTTGCCGGCAGGGGATCGAACAGCTGAAGCAGAAAATCGAGGCCGAGCTTTTCAATAAAGAGCTGTCCCATCTGATTTCAAAGGAGATGGCCGACCCCAAGGTGATCGCAAGCCTTCTCAATTCGTTTATGAAGTCGATGGAAGAGAAGGGAATCGAGGAGGAGTTCATCGCCGTGATTCCGAAAGGGATCAGCCCCCGCTCGATCAACGACCTGCTCGCCGCGAGGATTCTCGAGAGGCTGCATCAGAAGAGCGTGACTGTGGGCGACTTCTCCGGAGGAGTTCAGATTCAGCTCAAGGGGAAGCAGATCACGATCGATATTTCCGATGCTGTGGTCCGCGAGCTGATCGCGCAGTACATCCGGCGCGACTTCCGCGACCTGATTTTCAACGTATAGGAAAGAATGCCGGCCTATTATTTCGTCATTTCCGCATTTCCCCCCATCCAGCTTGGAACGAAGCCCGAAATGTCGTTCAAGGAAGCGAAGGATATGCTCTCGCTGAATCTGTCGCCCCAGGATCTTCGGGAGGCGGAGCGGCTTTTGCGGCCGATCGACCTCTACAATATCCGCGCATTCTGGCTGGGCCTTCCGCTGGACGACCGGGGGAATTACGGCAGCAAAGATCTCGAAGAAGCGCTTCTCGTGAGAGACCGGCTTCCCCTTTATCTGGTCGAATACCTCGAACGGTATGAATCGTCCCAGGACCGCCTTCGCTATTTTTCCTCGCTCTACGCTTCTCTTTTCCGGGACGAGCAGGCGAAGCTGAAGGGGTTCTTGAAGACCTATTTCCAGATGGAGCGGGAAGTCAGGCTGATCCTTACGGGGCTTCGGGCCAAGCAGGTTGGGCGCGACCTCGTCCGCGAGCTGCAGTTCGAAGATCCCCAGGATCCGTTCATCGCCGAAATTCTCGCTCAGAAAGACGTTCCTGAATTCACCCCGCCCCGGGAATATGAAGATTTAAAAACCGTATTTATAGCAAACCGTTCCGATCCCCAGAAACTCGACCGCGCCCTTTTGGAATACCGGTTCAACCGGGTCGAAGAAATGGAAGAGCCTTACGATTTCTCGATCGACCGGATCCTGGCCTACCTGGCCCGGCTTCTGTTGGCCGAATCGTGGATGCAGTTCGATAGGGAGAAAGGATTAGCCGCAGTAGAACAATTGAGTCAATATGGATAAACAGAAAACAGCAGTCGGCACGGTGGTGCAGGCATTCGGAAACCTCCTTCACGTCCGTTTCGAAGGATCGATCCGGCAGGGAGAAGTCGCCCGGGTCGAAGTGGGAGGGGAGTCGCTCCTTTCCGAGGTGATCGAAATCGCAGGGACGGAAGCCAAGATCCAGGTGTTCGAAGACACCCGCGGCATCAAGCTGAACACGCCCGTCCGCTTTACCGGACACCTCCTCGAAGCGGAGCTGGGACCAGGCCTTCTCACCTCGATTGTAGACGGGCTTCAGAACCCGCTCGAAAAGGTGGCGAACGAAACCGGCGTCTATCTCCAGCGCGGCGTCTATCTCCCGCCGATCGATCGTCAGAAGAACTGGGATTTTCAGCCTGTCGCGAAAGCGGGCGATCTGCTCTCCCGCGGCGATGTTCTGGGGACTGTCCAGGAAGGACGGTTCCAGCACCAGATTATGGTTCCCTTCTCCTTCTTCGGCAAAGTGAAAATCGCCTCTGTTTCCAAAGCGGGCGCTTATACTGTCGACCATGTAGTGGCGCAAGGGGAAGATGAAAAAGGGCATCCGATCGAATTCACCATGGTTCAAAGATGGCCCGTGAAGAACGCTCTGATGGAAGGGAAGAAAATCCGCCCGACCCGGATGATGGACACCGGGATGCGGATTCTCGACACCCAGTTTCCGGTTCTGAAGGGCGGCACATTCTGCTCCCCAGGCCCCTTCGGCGCAGGCAAAACGGTCATGCAGCACCACCTTTCAAAGTATTCGGCGGTCGATATCGTCGTGATCGTCGCCTGCGGAGAGCGGGCGGGCGAGGTGGTCGAAGTGCTTCGGACATTCCCGCAGCTGATCGATCCCCACACGAACGAGTCGCTGATGAAGCGGACCGTGATGATCTGCAACACCTCTTCGATGCCGGTCGCGGCGCGCGAAGCGTCTGTTTATATGGGAGCCGCGATTGCCGAGTACTACCGGCAGATGGGGCTCGACGTGCTTCTGCTCGCCGATTCGACCTCGCGCTGGGCGCAGGCGATGCGCGAGATGTCGGGCCGCCTTGAGGAAATCCCTGGCGAAGAGGCGTTCCCCGCCTACCTCGCTTCGCGGATTTCAGCCTTTTACGAAAGAGCCGGGGTGCTGCAGCTGAAAAACAACAAAACCGGATCGCTGACGATTGGCGGAAGCGTTTCTCCTGCGGGAGGAAACTTTGAAGAGCCGGTGACGCAGGCGTCGCTTGCGATCGTCGGGGCCTTCCACGGCCTTTCGCGCGCCCGCTCCGACGCGCGGCGCTACCCAGCGATCGATCCGCTCATTTCTTGGACGAAGTATTTGAATGAAGTGGGCGATGAGCTGAACGCTCGTTTCCCCGGCTGGGCGGAGAGAGTGCGCGCGACAGCCCAAATCATCAAGAAAGGGGACGAGATCGGAAAGAGGATGGAAGTTGTCGGCGAGGAAGGCGTCGCGCTCGATGACATGATTCTCTTTTTGAAATCAGAGCTGTACGAGTTCTGCTACCTGCAGCAGAACGCATTCGATAAAGAGGATACCTATTGCCCGCTCGAGCGGCAGATCGAAATGTTCCGCCTCATCCAGACGATCTTCGAAACCCGTTTCGAATTCGACGTCCACGACGCAGCGCGGAGCTTCTTTCTGAATCTGCAGAACGAGATCAAAAATATCAACTTCCTGCCCTTCCACTCCACCCGGTATAAAGAAGCGATGGCAGCGGTAGAAGAGAAAATCAAAGAGAAAGCGAAATGAGAAAAGTCTACGACCGGATCATCGACATGCGCGGCAACCTGATCACCGTCGCCGCTGAAGGCGTCTCCCTTGGGGAAGTGGCGCGGATCCATAAGAGCAACGGCACTTCCACCTACGCTTCCGTCCTCAGGTTCGACGACGATCTCGTCACTCTGCAGGTCTTCGAGGCGACTCGGGGAATTTCAACGGGAGACCGGGTGACCTTTTTGGGGCGCCAGATCCGGGCCTCCTTCAGCGATTCGCTCCTTGGCCGAAGGCTCAACGGCTCTGGGGATCCGATCGACGAAGGTCCAGAGATCGTCGGCGAAGAAGTCGACATCGGACAGCCTTCGTTCAACCCGACCCGCAGGATCGTCCCGCGCGAACAGGTCCGTACGAACATCCCGATGATCGATGTCTTCAACTGCCTTGTCAAATCGCAGAAAATCCCGATCTTCTCGGTCGCAGGAGAACCCTATAACCAGCTTCTGATGCGGATTGCCAACCAGACCGACGCCGACGTCGTGATCATCGCCGGGATGGGGCTCCGGTTCGACGACTACCAGGCGTTTATCGACAACGCGGAAAAAGCGGGATCGATTGAAAAGACCGTGATGTTCATCCACCGCGCGACCGACCCTGCGGTCGAATGCTTGCTGGTGCCCGACATGGCTCTTGCGGTTGCGGAGAAATTCGCGCTCGAGGGGAAAGACGTCCTTGTTCTGCTGACCGATATGACGGCGTTCGCCGACGCGATCAAGGAAATCGCGATCACGATGGATCAGATCCCCTCGAACAGGGGCTATCCCGGGTCCCTCTATTCCGACCTCGCTTCCCGCTATGAAAAAGCGGTCGACATCGATGGAAGCGGTTCGATCACGATCATCTCCGTCACCACGATGCCAGGCGGCGATGTGACCCACCCGATCCCCGATAACACCGGCTACATCACCGAAGGGCAGTTCTATCTGCATGACGGCGCGATCGATCCGTTCGGCTCGCTCTCCCGCCTCAAGCAGCAGGTGATCGGCAAAGTGACCCGCGAGGACCACGGCGATCTGGCCAACACGATGATCCGCCTCTACGCCGACTCGAAGAAAGCGAGGGAAAGGCAGGGGATGGGGTTCAAGCTCTCCCGCTGGGACGAGAAATTGCTCCGCTATTCGTATCTTTTCGAAGAGCGGATGATGAACCTCCAGGTGAACCTCCGCCTCGAAGAGGCGCTGGATCTCGGCTGGCTGACGCTTGCCGAGTGCTTCGAACTCGAAGAGGTGGGGATCAAGAAACAAATCTCCGACAAATATTGGCCCAGAGAACTGCCGCCCGAGCGATAGATGACTGTCAAGCTGACGAAAAACGAACTCCGGATCCAGCAGACGCGCCTGACGCAGTTCAAGCGCTACCTGCCTACCTTGCAGCTGAAAAAAGCGATGCTTCAGTTCGAAGTGTCCCTGGTCTATATCGAGATCGGCAAGCTGAAAGAGGAATTCGCCCTCATTCGTTCCGAAGTGGAAAATTTTTCCCCCTTTCTTTTGGAAAAGGTCGATTGCGACCTTGTCCAATATGCCGACGTGATGCACGTGAAAAAGCGGTATGAGAACATCGCGGGCGTCGAGATCCCGATCATGGAACGGGTCGTTTTCCGCGAGCCTGAGTACTTCCTGTTCGACACGCCTGTATGGACCGACCGGGCGACTGAACTTTTGCGCCTGTTTGTGATTGCGCGGGAGAAGATCAGCATCGCGGAAGAGAAAAGGCGCGCGCTCGAAAAAGAACTCAGGGAAGTGTCGATCCGGGTGAATCTCTTCGAGAAGATCCTGATTCCAAGAGCGCAGGAGAACATCAAGAAGATCCGTATTTTCCTCGGGGACCAGCAGCTCGCCTCCGTCGCCCAGGCCAAAGTGGCGAAACGGAAAATCGCACTGAGAGGCCAGGAATGATCGTCAATCTCCATAAATACCTGATCTACGGCAACCGGAGCGAGATGGACCGGTTTTTCCAGCTCGCGCAGCGCGCGGGGTTCATCGAGTTCATCGGCCTTTCCCATAAAAAAGCGCTTGAGCTTCCGGAAAACGCCAAGAATATCCTCTCTGCGATCAAGATCGCCCGCCAGCACACCGCGGGGCCTTTGGAGGCGCACGAGGTGCTGCCCGATCCGGAAAAACTCGCCGGCCGGATTCTTTCGGTTAACGAAGAGCATGAGAGGCTTCTTGAAGAGCAGAGGCTTTTGACTGCCGAGATCGCCCGCATCGCCGCGTTCGGCGACTTCTCCCGCCGCGAGATGGACTTGCTTGAAGTGGAAGCGAAACGGGTCTTCCAGTTCTTCTGTATGAAGAGCGATTTGGCCCGCGAGATGGCTCTGCCAAGCGAAATCATCTATGTGGGAACCGAATACGACCTCGACTATTTCGTCTCGGTCAACCGCGAGCGGACCCAGTATCCGAAGATGATCGAGATCCTGATCGACCGCCCCGTCGGCGAACTGCGGGAACGGCTCCGGTTCGTGCAGAACGAGATCGAACGGAACGAGAAAGATCTCCACAATAGCGCGAAATTCCTCTCCTATCTGCAAAGCGGACTTTTGGACGCGCTCAACGAATTCCATCTGCGCCTGGCCAAGCACGACGCGTCGCAGCCTTTGGGAGACAACCTCTTTGCGATCGAAGGATGGGTTCCCGAGTCGAAAATCAAGGCGCTTTACGGCCTCTTGAGCGGCCTTTCGGTCGATTGCGAAGAGATCTCGATCGAAGAGAGGGACGTCAAGCCAACCTATATGGAAAACAAGGGCGCCGCGAAACTTGGCGAGGATCTGGTTCATGTCTACGATACGCCCGCCTCGACCGATCAGGATCCCTCATTGTGGATTCTCGTTTTCTTCGCCCTGTTTTTTGCGATGATCATCTCGGATGCGGGCTATGGCCTGATCTACTTATGCGCAGGAATATTCCTCAGATGGAAATTCCGGAAGGCCGTGGGAGCCATGCAAAGGTTCATCAAAATGATCATTTTGATCGGGGCCTGCTGCGTCGCCTGGGGCATCCTCACCGCTTCGTTCTTCGGGATCGAAGTCGGCCCGAATAACCCATTCCGCAGAACCTCGTTCCTCCATTATCTCGCTGTCAAAAAAGCTGAGTACCACATCGAAAAGAAGGATGATGTATACGAGGAAGCAGTCAAGTTATTTCCTGGCGCCGCCGAGGCTCAGACCGGCCACGATTTCCTCGTGAAGGCTGCGACTGAGTCTCAAGGCAAGACGAAGTATGTCGTCCTCGACGAGTTCATCGACAATCTGCTGCTTGAGTTTTCTCTCTTCATCGGCGTCATCCACATCTCGCTTTCGTTTCTCCGCTACATCGGGCGGAATCCGGGAGGCGTCGGCTGGATCTGCTTCATGGTCGGAGGCTATCTCTTTTTCCCCTCGGTTCTGAAAGCGACCTCCATCGTCAACTTCATGGGCTGGGTTCCGAAAGAGATCGCCTACCCGCTAGGCAAGCAGCTGCTCTACGGAGGGCTCGTGGCTGTCTTTGTGATCGCCCTTTTGCAGAAGAAAAAATGGGGCGCGCTGTATGAGCTGACCAACGCGATCCAGGTCTTTGCCGACGTCCTTTCCTATCTGCGCCTTTACGCGCTCGCGCTCGCCGGCATGATCATGGCCAGCACGTTCAACAGCATGGGGATGGAGCTGGGGCTTGCCGGAGGATTCGTCATCATTATCGTCGGGCATGTGATCAATATGGCCCTGTCGATCATGGCGGGCACGATCCACGGCCTCCGCCTGAATTTTCTTGAATGGTACCACTATAGTTTCGAGGGGGGCGGCCGTTTGTTCAACCCTCTCCGCTTACGCAAAGTTAAATAGGAGTTTCTCGTTATGGATATTGATATGATCGGACCTGCTATCGTAATGGGTCTTGGATGCCTTGGCAGCTCGATCGGCTGCGGGATCGCCGGCATGGCTTCCCACGGAGTAATGACCCGCGTCGACGAAGGGCACGGTAAATTCATCGCCCTTTCTGCGATCCCCTCTTCCCAGTCGATTTATGGCTTCATTCTCATGATCCTCATGAAGGACGCGATAAAAGCGGGCACCCTCTCGGGCATCGGCGGGATCGGCATCGGCCTTTCGGTCGGGATTGCCATTATGGCCTCTTCGATCTACCAGGGAAAAACTGCAGTGACTGCGATTCAGGCTTCGGCAAAACAGCCCGGCATCTACGGGAAAACGATCGCCGCGCTCGGAATCGTCGAGTCGTTCGCCCTGTTCGCGTTCGTCTTCGCCCTCCTCCTCCTCGGGTAATCGAGGTATAATGAAAGACCTGCTAGAACAGCAGGTCTTCCCTATCAGGATCTGAAAATGTTTTTGATTGAAGCGCCTCCGGCGATTGTCCAGCCTGCGATTAGAGATGAGGTAAAGTGCTTGGAGAAAGAGCTTTCAGTTGCCCAAGAGGCCGCGTTAGCGGCTGGCGAGATTCTCCTTTCGTACTGGAAAATGGATGTTTCCGTCCAGTTGAAGGAGGGCGCGAGAGGGGACATCAGCCCTGTTACCGCAGCCGATTTCGCCTCGAATGAGCTGCTCTGCAAGCTGCTGGTCGAGAAGTTTCCCGGGTACGGGCTCTTGACGGAAGAAGAGATCGGCGATCCTCAAGTTCTGGAAGCGATTTCCCGGTGGAGGGAAGCGGAGTACGCCTGGTTTATCGATCCTCTGGACGGAACCAAAAGCTTTGTAAATGGATCGGATCAATTCGGCATCCACATCGGGTTGACGCGGGACGGAATTCCCGTCTTGGGAGTCAATTATTTCCCGGCGCTTCAGGTCATGTATTGGGCCGTAGAGGGGCGGGGAGCCTACAAAACAGGCCAGGATGGGGTATCGCGCCAGATTTTCACCGACCGTTCGGAGAGCGTCCGGCCGATCCGTTCTTCTTCCGAAGCCCTCTTTGCCGATCAAATCTATCGGGAATTGACTGGGAGCGCCGATCATCCGAAGGCGGGGAGCGCGGGCCTCAGGTTCTCGCTGATCGCCGAAGGCGCTGCGAATTTCTACATTTCGCAGGGAGACAGAGGGAGCCTTTGGGATCTCTGCTCGGGGCATATCGTTTTGAAAGAGGCGGGCGGCATTCTGACCGACCGGTTTGGACATGAGATCGACTATAGAAGTCCCGTCGTTGAAGCGATCCATGGCTGCCTTGCGAGCGGCAGCGAGGCCGCCCACAAGAGAGCTTTAGAACTTCTGAAGAAATTCCCTTAAAGGGGAGCTTTCCGGGCGTCTAGGTATGTGCAGAGCGAGGCGATTCGGAGGAGCAGCTCTTTTTCCACCTCTTCGAGGGGGGAATTTTTAGCGAGAATCCCATCGATTTCCTCGAAGTCCTGCTCGATCAGAAGAGCTGTCTGGAGAGAGGGCAGCATCTCGATCATTTGGGCCATTTTCTGATTGAGGTCTTCTCCCATTGCAAGGACTTCTTCCTGTCCTTTGGATGAGGCTTCCAGCGCGAGAGCCTGGATCTCCCGGTTCAGGGCGTCGGCTTCCTGCACGAAAGCGGTGAGATCCCCGCCGAGGAAGGCGATCCGGCCGTCCGCTGTTTCGAGATGATGGCTTCGGACGATTTGAAGCGCTTGATCCAGAGGGCTTTGTATCTCTGTTGGCGGGAGTCCTCGATCCGCTGCGGGCTCGATTGCCGCAAGAAGGGCAAACGAAGAAATAAGAGTGGGTAAAAACATAGTCAGCCTTTTGTTAGCGCCTCCATTCTCCCCATTCTCCGATTTTTTGTCTTGGGAGGAATGGGGCAAGCGGGTATGAGGAAGGTATGGCTTTGCTCCTCTTTAAGAAAAGAAAGCTCCGCTCTGAAATCCTGGTCTTCTTCCTTGTTTTGATCGCGGCATCTTCTGCGATCACCATCTCTTATACGTACGGACAAAACTCGAAGAGCATTGAAAAATTCTCCCAGGGGACGATCGATCGGGTGAGCGCTCTAATCATGGAGCGAACCGATTGCATGCTGCGCAGCCTCCAGCGGCTGCCTGAGATCGGGGTAGGGATTTTTCAGCGCCATCCAGGGATTTCTGAACAGAATCAGGAGCTGATCGCCTATTTTCTTGAAGCAGTCAAGTACCATCCCAATATCTACGCATTCTATGCGGGCGCGCCCGACGGCACCGCATTGGTCGTATTTAATTTGGCTCTGGAAGATAAGCCTTTCTATTTTTCGGATGGCGTCCATTCTGCTCCGAAGGGAACCTCTTTTGCGTTGATTCTAAATGAAGTTTCCGGAAAAGAGACCTGGTTTTATTTTGATGAAAATCTTCAGATGATTTCGAGATTGGAGCGTACGCCAAGCGGGTATGATCCGAGGAAGCGCCCCTGGTATAAAGGAGCGGTCGATACGGGCAAATTATATTGGACTGGGGTTTTCAGATATTTGCCCACAGGCGATCTTGGAATTGCTGTATCAAAGCCGGTTTACAACGCCAAGGGAGAATTGGTGAGTGTGATTGGGGCTGACCTGTCTCTCCACCTTTTTTCCGAATTTCTGAAGAATCAGCCGATCGGAAAAGCGGGGAATGCATTCGTGCTGGACGGACAAGGCAATATCGTGATCCCGTCTGCCACCGGCCCGACCTTGGACCAGCAAAAGACGATCGGCAAGATCTTTTCCCGCTATGCAGAGGATCAAAAAACCGATTTTCTCTTTAAGGAGGGAAGGCGGAAATACCTCGTTTCGCTGCGGAAATTCCCCGTGGAGGTAGGAAAGGATTGGTATCTGGCTGTCATGGATCCTCTCACAGACTATTTCTCCGAGCTGATCCGGACGCAGAGAGAAGTCGTTTTGATTTCTTTGATCGTCCTCTTTTTTGCAGGCCTTGCGGTCGTATATTTCTCAAAGCACATCTCGGCCCCGATCGTCGCATTGGCTCGGGAAGTCGACAAGATCACCCGGCTTGATCTGGAGAGCGAGGCGCGCGTCTCTTCTCATGTCGAGGAGATCAGCCAGATGGACAATTCGATCGCTTCGATGAGAGTCGCTCTCCGCTCTTTCAGCCGCTATGTGCCGAAAGACGTCGTGAAGCAGCTTTTGGAAAAGGGGCAGGATCTGACCCTCGGCGGCGAGAAAAAAGTGATTACGACGCTCTTTTCCGACATCTCCGATTTCACTCCCATCGCTGAAGAACTTCCGATCGAAACCGTGACAGAACTGCTCGCCGAGACGTTCGAAGCGGTTACCATCGCAGTGCAGGAAGAGCTCGGGACTATCGATAAATTCATCGGAGACTGCGTCATGGCTTTCTGGGGCGCTCCCAACGAAGTGCCGGATCAGGCGGCGCACGCCTGCCGCGCCGTTTTAAAAGCGCAGGCCCGCCTTGAAAAGATGAATCTGAGGCGTAAACAGAAGAAGATCCCCGAATTCCATTCGCGGATGGGGCTTGAGATTGGGGCGGTCTATGTCGGGAATTTCGGCACGCGCGAGCGGATGAACTATACGGTGCTTGGCGATCCGGTCAACTCGGCGTTTAGGCTCGAGCAGATCAACAAAATCTATCATACCCGCTTGCTTGCGAGCGAAGAAGTGATCCAGCAGGCAGGTCCCTCATTTACCGCGCGCTTCCTCGATATTGTCGAAGTGAAGGGGAAGAAAAAGAAGATCAAGATTTACGAACTGGCAGGTCTTGCCAAGGCCGACCCGGAAATCGGCGCCACGCCCGAGAAGATCGGGTTTTGCGCCGCTTTTACAAAGGCGGCCGAGAGCTTTCACCAGAGAAATTTATCAGAAGCGAAAAGGCTCTTTCTGGCGCTTGCCCAAAAATACCCGGACGATCATCCGACCCGCATCTATCTGGAACGCCTCAAGGATTCTTAAGCTTCATTTTCTCTCCATAGGAGCGGTCGCCCGCATCGCCGAGCCCTGGCACGATATATCCCTTTTGGTTCAAGGCGGGGTCGATCCCTGCAGTGTGGATTTCGATGTCGGGATAGAGGTTTCTGATGTTCGCGATGCCTGGCTCGGCCGCAATCGCGGCGATCAGGATGATCCGCGCGGGGCGGTAGGGCTTTACGATATCGATCGCCGACAAAAACGAGCCGCCGGTGGCAAGCATCGTGTCGATGATGACGACGGTCTTGCCCTGAATTTCAGGCAAGGAAACGTAGCTGTGTTCCGGGAGAAGAGTCTCTTCATTGCGGGCGATCCCGATGAATCCTACGGGAGAATCGGGGAAGATTTTCTGCACGCCTGCGCAGAGGGGGACGCCGGCTCTTAAGAGAGTGACGAGAACGGGCGTTTCGCTGCAAAGAGAATGGGAGGCGACGCCGCCGGTCAGCGTTGCCACTTCGGCCGTTTCGGTGGAAAGGCCGTTCGACACTTCGAAGGCGAGATACTCTCCGATTTTCTCCAGGCTCTCGCGGAATTCCTTGGGACCCGTCTCAGGCTTGCGGATTTCATAGAGGAGCTGGTTGATGGCGAGATTCTGGTTGGCAAAACCTGCAAGCGGCAAGAAAGCAGCCGCAATCCACTGTCTCATGTTGAACCTATCTCAATTAAATTTTTCGTCGAGTTTTTGGATTATTTTGG
>CAYPZU010000032.1:0-24756 GCA_964415395.1 uncultured bacterium | reverse complement strand
CGGGGCCCCTGAAAAGCCTCTTTTCTGGGGTGGGATTGCGATCTTGCCTATCCTGCCCCTCTTATACGGGAGGTTCTGGAGGGATATGCAACGGTCTCATCGTTAAATCGTTCCCATCATTAATTTTTTTGAACCTCCATTTGTTTGTGAATATTTTAGTCGATTGCCGTTTCCGCCGGAGTGTGCTATGATCCTGGGCCTCATCTGCGGGGGCTGTATGATCGAAGCCATTCTCGAGGCATTAAGCCACGATTCCCTTTTCTGGTTCTGCGCCTACGCCGGAACCGGTTTGTTCGTCCTTCAAATGATTTTTAGCTTTCTCGGAACGGATAGCGAATTGGACGACGGGGCCGCCGACTTCAAATTCAAGTGGATGTCCAAACACGCCTTCACCGGATTTCTGATGATGTTCGGCTGGGTGGGGCTGACCTGCAAGCAGGAGTTCGGCCTGCAGGGGCTGACTTCGACCGCCGCCGCCGTCATGGGCGGATCGGCCGCGATGCTCTGCAGCGGCTATCTCTTCAAAGCTTCGAAAAAGCTGAAGAGCACGGGCACTGTGTTCCGGATCGAAGACTGCGTCGGCAAAGACGCGGTCGTGTACCAGAGGATCCCGAAAAACGGGGCCGGAAAAATTACGATCGCGATCGACCATATCGGCCATGAAGTCGACGCCGTTTCGGTGGATGGAGAAGAGATCGAATCGTTCTGCAGCGTCCACGTAGTCAAAAAAATCGACAGCCAGACAGTGGCTGTAACAGCTTTCAGGAGGTAAATCATGGAAATCACCTATCTCGCAACGACCGTCCTCTGGTTTTTGCTGTTTCTCTTTTCGATCGTATTTTTCCTGGCGAAGCTCTACCGGCGCTGCGCATCGAACAAGGTGCTTGTCGTATTCGGAAGAGTCGGCGGGAACAAAACGGTGCAATGCTACCACGGAGGAGGCACGTTCGTATGGCCGCTGATCCAGGGCTGCGCATTTCTCGATTTGACTCCAAGGACGATCCATATCCCGCTGAAAGGCGCTCTGTCGCACCAGAACATCCGGATCAACGTCCCCAGCACATTTACAGTTGCAGTGGGGCTGACTCCCGAAATCATGAATAACGCCGCTGTCCGTTTGCTCGATTTGGACCACAGAGGGATTGAATCGATGGCGACCGAAATCATCATCGGCCAATTAAGGCTGACGGTGGCATCCCTCCGGATCGAAGAGATCAACGGAGACCGGGAACGATTTTTGGAAGCGATCAAGAAGAACATCGAGCCTGAGCTGCACAAGATCGGCCTGACGCTCCTGAACGTCAACATCACCGACATCACGGATGAGTCGGAATACATCGAGAGCATCGGGAAAAAAGCGTCCGCCACCGCAGTCAACCAGGCGAAAGTCGACGTCGCCGACCAGGAAAAGCAGGGCGATATCGGGAAAGCGATGGCTGAGAAAGAGCGTAGAGTCTCGGTCGCCTCCTTCAACGCGGACGCGGTGAAAGGGGAAAACGAATCGAAGGCCGAGGTCGCGCTGACCAATGCGAATTTGGCCGAAAAAGAAGCCGACGCAAGCCGGCGCAGCCAGGTGGCCAAACAGGCTGCCGAAGCCGAAATCCAGAGAGCGCGCGCGCTGGCGCAGATGCAGCTTCTGGAAGCGGAGCAGATCGTGCCGCAGGAGATCAAAAAGCGGAAGATCCAGATCGACGCCGAAGCCGAAGCGGAAGCGAAGGCCCGGATCGCCAAAGGGGAAGCCCAGGCGCTTTTGTCGCTGAAAGAAGCGGAAGCCGAAGGGATCCAGAAGCTCCTCGACGCCAAGGCGAAAGGCTACCGCCAGCTCGTCGAAGCGTGCGGCAACGACGCGAAAAGCGCCTCGACGATGCTGCTGATCGAAAAACTCGAAGAGATCGTGAAGATGCAGGCCGAGGCGATCAAGAACATCAAGATCGATAAGATCACCGTCTGGGACAGCGGCTCGAATGAACCGGGCAAAGGGTCTTCGACGTCGAACTTCATCAGCCAGTTCGTCAAGTCGCTCCCCTCGCTGCACGATGTTACGTCCCTGGCAGGACTCGAACTGCCTCCCTACCTCGGGAAAATGACGCGGGATGAAAAAATAGAAACCGCAGGAGTGAAAAAATGAAATCGTTTTTGATTGGGTGCATTGCATTAGCCGGGCCTTTGATGGCAGAGAAAAACGTGCTCGCGCTTTCCGGCAGCACGCGGGAAGATTCCTTTAACAAGAAGCTTGTGAACGAGGCCGCCGCCATCGCCCGCGGAATGGGCGCGAACGTGACGGTCGTCGATTTGAAAGACTACCCGATGGCCTTCTATGACGGCGATCTGGAAAACGAGAGCGGGATGCCGGAGAACGCGAGAAAACTGCGCGCGCTTCTGGTTCAAAGCGACGCCGTCATCGTCGCCTCGCCCGAATACAACGCCTCGTTCAGCGCGGTTCTCAAAAACGCGATCGACTGGACGACGAGAGCGGAAGAGGGCGGCCCATCGAGAGACGCCTATAAAGGAAAGAAATTCGCCCTGATGAGCGCCTCGCCCGGCGGCGGCGGCGGAGCGAGAAGCCTGGCCCAGCTGCGTCCGGTCATCCAGGATGCAGGCGGCGAAGTGATCGCGAGCCAAACCACGGTGGCGCGCGCACACACGCAGTTCAATGAAAACGGGCGGCTGGCTGATGCGGAAGCAAAAGCCCAGCTCAAGAAAGAAATCGCCGAATTGCTGAAGTAGGTTGACAAATTCGGCAAAAAATCAATACTGAAGCAGAATGGGAAAGATACTTGTTCTGCTTCTATTATTTGGTTTTTTGCCGGGTTTCGCCCAGGAAACGCCAAACCTGAAAAAGCCCAAGTCAGGGGGCGCTCCGGACATTTACGAAGCTCCCCCTTCCCTCGATTCGAACGGCCCTGAGGCTGAAGATCATCCAGAGCCTGCGCCTGAACCTGCGCCAAGCGCTCCCAAAAGCGGCAAATCCCCTTATGAAAATCCGGAAACGCTAAAGGAACCGGAAGACGAAAAGAACGCCGACCGGGGAGACGATTCCGCATTTAAATGGAAAGAAACTTCCCCTTGCCGAATTCTGGCGCGAAGCGATCTGGCCGCAACCTATGACGCGCTCTCGGCAGCAGCAGATCTGCCAGGCGGCGAAGAATACGAGCTTTGGTGTACAGGCCCTCTGCTGGTCCCTGCGGGAGACCTCATTGAGTTAGGCCATGCCACCTGGCAGCCCTATCTCTTTGTGAACGAATATCATGGATTCTATGGCGACGATTGGCACGCTTCATCTTATCCGTTATTTTCGAACGTCTCGGCCCAAGGGCTGATCCGCGTCGGGATCTTCCCGTATGGAGAATTCGATTTCACTCCAATCCTGAACTACAACCACACAAGCGGCGCCTCAAAATGGATCTTCGGGGACATGCCGGTCAACCTCGATATTTTATTGTCCGAGGATGAAACGTGGCTCCATCCGAATCTCAAATTTCGAGTTTCCGGGGTCCTCCCCATCGGGAAATATGAGAAGCTGAAAGCCTCCAAGCTCGAAACCGACCTTAGCGGCATCGGCACCTGGCTTCCTGGGGTCGGCCTGATCTACTACCACGAAGAGCATATCTACAAACATCACTTCCTGACCCTCACAGGATTCGTCACATACATGTATGGGACTCCCGTCAATGTAAAAGGGATCAACGCCTACGGCGGCGATCCAACGACAGAGGGAAAGGTGCGCCCGGGGAACCTCTGGCAGGGAATCCTTTCCTTCGAGTACTCTCTGACGCAAAACTGGGTCCTCGCCCTCGATATGATCTACAACCATTTAAGCCGTTCGAAATTCAACGGCTCGACTGTGGAGCCGATGGACAATCCTTCAATGGAGCAGTTCAGCCTGGCGCCTGCGGTTGAATACAACTTCAGCAAGAACTTCGGCATCAACGCCGGAGCCTGGTTTACTGTCGCCGGCCGGAACACCGACCAGTTCGCCAGCGCCGTCATGTCGATCTATATCGTGAAATAACCCTATTGACAAACTTCGCTCTGTCGCATAGGTTGTGGTTATGAACTTCCGGATGAAACTCTCCCTCTCCCTGATGGGAATCGCCGCCGCCAGCACTGTATTGGCTTTGGGGGTCGACGTCTATTTTTCGCGGAAGTTCATGCTCATGGAGGTGAAGAGCAAAGTGATGTCGATCGCCGCCTCGACCGCCTCCCAAATCAACGGCGATCTCGCCAAGCAGATCCGAACGCTCGACGACGAAAAACTTCCCGCCTATAAAACCATGCGGAAAAAACTGCGCAAGGCCCGCAACGCCAACCGCAGGCCCGACATCTATATCAAATATCTCTACACGTTCTATCCAGACCCCAACGATCCTGGGAAGTTTTATTTCAGCGTCGACCCGGAAGAAAGCGAAAAAGACGTATCCCATGCAGGAACCGTCAATCCGGGAGCTACAACCGACCGGGTCAAAGACCATTTATACGAAGTTTATTCCCTGGGAACATTCACCAAAGACCCCTGGGGCGTTTGGATGACCGGATACGCCCCGGTTTTCGACGCCCAAGGCAACTATGTAGCCAGTTTGGGCGCAGATGTCGCGGTTGCCCACGTCCAGCAGGCGATCAACCGGCTCTATCTTTATGGGTTTTTCTCGTTCCTCCTCTCCATCAGCCTTGCGTTGCTCATCGCGCGGCTTCTCTCGACCCATTTGGTGAAATCGCTCAATGAGCTGAAAACCGCAACGCTCAAAATCGGAGAGGGAGAGCTTTCCTACAGGATCAATCTGAATTCAGAGGATGAATTCCAGGAACTCGCCGACGCCATCAACAAAATGACCGAAGGGCTGGAAGAGAAAGAGCGGCTGAAAACCGGCTTTGCCCACTATGTGTCGCAGCACGTCCTCGACCGGATCGTTAAATCCAAAGGCTCTGCTGTTCTCGAGGGCGAAAGAAGAAAAATCACCGTCTTTTTCTCAGATATACGGGAGTTCACCCACATCGCTGAGACAATGCCCCCGGAAAAAGTAGTCGTCTTCCTCAACGAATATTTCAAGCGGATGCTCGAGATCATCTTCAAGCACAACGGGATGCTCGACAAGCTCATCGGCGACGGCATCATGGCTGAATTCGGCGTCCCGATCGAAGATCCCGAGCAGGAACGGAATGCCGTCCTCACCGCGCTCGAAATGCAGGAATCGCTTAAAGCTCTGAACGAAAAATGGAAAAGCGAAGGGAAACCGACAGTCGAGATCGGGATCGGGATCCACACCGGCGAGGCGATCGTCGGCAGCGTCGGATCCGAACAGCGGATGGAATATACAGCAATCGGCGACACAGTAAACATCGCCTCAAGGCTCGAGCATGTGACCAAAGAAAAGAACGTCCAGGTCGTCGTCAGCGAATCAACCTTCCGCGCGCTCTACAACGAATTCCCCTCCAAAAACCTTGGGTTCCTGACGCTTCAGGGCAAGGATCAGCCGATCAACGCCTATGCGATCTCGATGCCGGAAGGCAAAACGATCGCCGACCTGATGCATAAGAAATCAGCTCCCCCCGAAACTCCCAAAGCTTGATTCTATCGGCCCTCTCTGGGAAAATGCCGGTCCATGAATTGGCTGATTGCATTTGCAATTCTTACATCCACTCTGCTCGCCGCTCCAAAAGCCGTCGTCTTCGACTTCGGGGATGTCATGGCTTCTCCCGATCCCTCGCACATCGTCCGGTTCATTTGCTCCTCTCTTCAGATTTCCCCTGCGGAATTCAGGGCTGCTAACGAAGAGAAAAGGGAGGCTGTAAAACGGGGCCTGAAAGAAGAAGAATTCTGGATCGCGTTTGGGGAAACCCGGGATGTTTTCCTGCCGGAAAACTGGACCCTCGCCTACCAGCAGGAATTGAAAGAAGCCCTCCATCCTGATAGGGAGATGTACGCTCTGGCGCACAAACTCAAAGAGGGGGGAATCTGCGTCGGGATGCTTTCAAATATCAACGAAAGCCTGGCTGAAAAAGTGAGAGCCCACGGCCTCTATGATCCTTTCGATCCATGCTTCCTCTCCTGCGAAATCGGGGCTGAAAAGCCTGACCCGAAAGCCTACGCCCTCCTTCTCGAGGCGCTGTCTCTGCCTGCTTCTGAAGTGGTCTTTATCGACGACCGAATCGAAAACGTCGAGGCGGCTCGGGCAATCGGATTGGACGCCATTCTCTTCAAGTCCCCTGACCAAATCCGCATCGAGCTGACCGCGCGCGAGCTTCTTGACAACTAGTGGTTTTTAGCCCATTAGAAAGGAAAAGGATCTCGATGGGCCTCTTCCGATATTTCTTTGCCCTGGCTCTGCCAGTTTTCCATCTTCTCGCGGCAGATCCCGCCGACGCGATTTTTTTCGGCGGCGATATCTTGACCATGAACGATAAACAACCCTATGCGGAAGCCGTGGCCGTCGCAGCCGGGAAGATCCTTTATACCGGGGATCTGGCCGAAGCGAAGAAAATGCAAGGGCCGAATACGGAGATGGTGGATCTCAAAGGGAACGCTCTTTTGCCCGGGTTCATCAACTCCGACACCCGGTTTCTCTTCAAAGGAATCGTAGAAGAGTTCGTCGACGTCAGCCCCTTTGCTTTCAATGATATCGACGACATTCTCGAATCCCTTCAAAAAGCGGCTGTCAAGGGGCCTGTTATCGCCTACGGATACGACCCCTCGTTAATGGTGAGGCCAGGCGATTTGGGTTTCGAAGAGCTGGAGAGGGTTTCCCGAGAAGTCCCGATCCTCGTCATCAATCTCTCAGGCGATATCGCCTATGGAAACCGAAGGGCGTTCGCCCAGGCGGGAGTGGCCGAAGGCTCGGAAAATCCCCCCGGCGGCTCCTACCAGAGAAACAAGCAGGGCCGCCTCACTGGAAAAGCTTTCTCCAGCCCCGCTGTCATAGAGCTTCTGAATGGCTTTAAAACTTTACGCCTCGACTATCCGTCGATCGCTCTGAAAACGGCAAAAAATTACGCAAAGCACGGCTTTACGACTGTAACCGATATGAGCCTCGGGATAGATTTGCCTGGCTCGAACGGGGGCATCGAAATCCTTCGAAGACTCGCCAACTCCCCCAACGCGCCAGTAAGGCTGCAAGGATATGTTCTCGATTCCCTGATCGACGAAATCACCGATCTAAAAAAACAGAACACGCCTCGGTTTCAGATTTTGGGAACTCATATTTCCGCTGATGGATCGGTCCAGAACTACCGGGCGGCGATGCTTCACCGCTATAAAGGCAAAAACACCCTCGGGGAACTGAATTTCAGCGAGGAAGAGCTGCACGAAAAAATTCTGAAAGCGCACCAGAAAGATCTGCAGATCGCAGTCGCGGCGAATGGAGACCGAGCCATCGAAATCGCGGTGGAAGGGCTTGAAAAAGCGCAGAAAATCTATCCGAAACCCGACCCCCGCTTCCGGATCGAAAAGGCGACTGTAGCCGAAGAAAAGCTGCTGAAACGGATGGCCGCCGCCAAGGCGTCGCCCTCTTTCACGATCCAGCATGTCTACTACTGGGGCAAAGCGTTCAAAACGACTATCCTCGGGAACATGCGGGCTGAGCATGTCGACTCGCTCCGCTCCGCGAAAGAGGCTGGAATGAAATTCAGCCTCAACGACGACGGTCCTACGACCAGCGCCAACTCGATGCTGATGGTCGAAATCGCAGCGACGCGGAAGATGCTCGATAGCAAAGTCCTCAATCCAAAAGAAACCATCTCGGTCCTCCAAGCCCTGAAAGCGCTCACAATCTGCGCTGCCTGGCAAACATTCCGGGAAAAAGAGCTTGGCACTATCGAAGCCGGCAAATACGCCGACTTTGTCGAGCTGAACCGCAATCCCCTCAAAATCACCCCTGAACGGATCCGCGAAATCGAAGTCGTTTCTACGTGGATCGACGGGAAAAAAGTCCTCGCCGACTGACCTTTTTCAAAGAAAATCTTGACATAATATTTACTTTATAAAAATATGATCTTAAATTTTTGGAGAAATCATTGAAGTTTTTCCTTGAGATCGGCAGATTAGTCCCGCTCTAAGGTAAACCTTTCTCCAGCAACTGCATCTGATATGAAAAAGTCGATTCTAATTTTCCTGATCTCTCTCTGCCTTCCCGGCTTCGGACTTGAAGAAGAGGGGCTTCCTTTGATGTACTGGCAGGAAGAAGCGTTTGTCAATTTCGGAGACCTCCTTTCGCTTAAGCTCGTCGAACGGATCGTGCAGCGGCCGGTGCGCCATTTCAAGAAGAGAAACAAAACGAAAGAGCGGAAGCTCCTTGCTGTGGGTTCCCTTCTCTATTTCGCCCATGAGAACGATGTCCTGTGGGGAACCGGGTTCAACGGAAAATACCTGAACAAGAAAGATTACCGGTTCGAGCATCTCGACATCCGTGCTGTCAGAGGGCCTCTCACCCGCCAATTCCTGGTCGAGACCTGCGGAATCGAATGCCCCGAGATCTACGGAGACCCAGGGCTGCTCTTCCCCTACTTCTTCCCCGAGTTCCAAAAAAAGGAAAACCCCTCCTTCGACTACATCGTCATCCCCCACTACTCTGAAAGGAAGTATTTTCCGAAAACCGATCCGCATGTGGTCTATCCGACCGACCCCTTCGATGAAGTGATCGAACGGATCCTCGACAGCCGCTTTGTGATTTCGAGTTCGCTCCACGGGATTGTCCTTGCAGAAGCCTTCGGCATCCCCGCGCGGATGCTCCGGGCAACGGAGAGCGAGCCGCTGGTGAAGTATTTCGACTACTACTACGGAACGGGACGCCCCCGCTTCCAATACGCCCGTTCGATCGACGAAGCCCTTCACCTGGGAGGAGAGCCTCCCTTCCGGTGCGATTTGAAGAAGCTTTACGAGGCGTTTCCTTTTGAATTCTGGCCATCCGCAAAGTTTGAATTTCCTCAGTTTAAGATAAACTTATGAAACTTCTCACAAGGCTTGCCTTCCTTTGTTTCGCCGCTTCCCTCGCGGGCCAGGTTCCCGTCGATGACTACACGCAGCCTCCCGTGGAAGAGATGGAAAAGCCGGCTCCTCCGCCGCCAATAGACGCCCTCCTCGACCTGGAGGATAGCTCGCAGGATTTCGTTCTTGAAGCGAAACAGATCGTCATCGAAGGGCATCCCTTCGCCTTCAACCCGTCGATCGTCCGCTACCGGGGCTCTCTCCTATTCTTCTTCCGCACCTACGATCCGAAAACCCGAGCCACAAACCAGATCGGACTCACCTGGCTCGACGACGATTTCAACCCGATTGGATCGCCTCAGTTCCTCCGGTTTTACGGCGACGATCCTTACGCGCTGCAGAAACGGCAGGATCCGCGCCTGATCCTTTTAGGCGAGCGGCTCTTCGTCGCCTACAACAACGTCCTCAAGGAACCGAAAGAGCGGGAAATCCGCCGGATGGTGCTCGCCGAAGTACACTACGACGGGGAAACATTCACTGTCGATGATTCAGACTGCTTCATCAAGTTTGAAGGCGAGCGGCGCGACCGCTCCGAGAAAAACTGGGTTCCGTTCGACTATCAGGGGCAAATCCTCTTCGCCTACAGCCTCGTCCCCCACCGAATCCTCCAGCCCCTCTATGGCAAATCCGAATGCGCCATCAGAGCCTCATCTTTAAGCAAATTCAAATGGGACTGGGGCGTTTTGCGCGGCGGCACGCCCGCCCTTTTCGACAACGGGGAATATATCGCCTTCTTCCACTGTTCAAAAAGCATGCGGACCGTCCACTCGAAAGGCGAAAGCATCCCCCACTATTTCATGGGGGCCTATACCTTCTCGGCCCATCCTCCTTTCCATCTCACCCGGATCAGCCCGCGTCCCATCGTGGGAAAAAAGTTCTACCACGGGCCTGCCCACAAAACCTGGAAGCCCCTCGTCGTCGTCTTCCCTTGCGGGCTTGTGATGGATGAGAAATATATCTGGGTCGTCTATGGAAGGCAGGACCACGAGACCTGGGTCGTCAAACTCGACAAAGAAGGGCTCTACAAAAGCCTAGTTCCGGTTTCACAGCAATAATTGAGGATCATGATTAAAAAAACTCTCGTTTTTTTGCTGCTCGCGCGTCTTCTGATATCGCAGGAAGTGATTGATTTGGAGGACTATGCGCAAGAGTACGTCCTCGAAGCCAAGCAGATCGAAATCCCGGGCTACCCTTACGCTTTCAACCCTTCGATCATCCGCTGGAGAGGCTTTTACCTCCTCAGCTTCCGAATCATTCCCAACCGCTCCGCCTCGTTCACTTCCTACGTCGGCCTCATCCTTCTCGACGACGATTTCAATCCCGTGAGCGATCCCCAGATCCTCGACACACGAGGCCCTGAATCGATGGTGCCGTCGCGCGCGGAAGACGCCCGCCTCATCTATATCGGCGACAAAATTTATATGGTTTACAGCGACAATTCCGAAGCGCAGATCGCCAAGGGGGGCTTTCGGGTCTATCTTTCGGAGGTGACTTTCGACGGAGCTCACTTTCAGGTCGAAAACATCGAAAGCCTTCTGCGCTTCGAGGGAGAGACGCGCTCTTTAAGAGAAAAAAACTGGGTGCCGTTCGATTACCAGGGGAACCTCGTTCTCGCCTACAGCCTGCAGCCCCATAAAATTTTCCTTCCGCTCCGCGGAACAAACTCGTGCGAAACGCTCTTTTGCACATCGAACGAGATCGACTGGCCCTGGGGCATCCTCCGCGGCGGCACCCCGGGACTTCCCGGCGCAACGGACCGCGATGAATACCTCTCTTTTTTCCATACTTCTCTCGACATGGTTTCGCAGCATTCCGACTCGAAAAAAGTGCTCCACTATTTTATGGGAGCCTACACCTTCTCCGCCGAGCCGCCCTTTGAAATCAAACGAATGAGCGCCGAGCCGATCATCGGAGAAATGTTCTATAAAGGCGCGATGTATAAGCCGTACTGGCATCCGGTGCGGGTCGTTTTTCCCGGCGGCTTTGTTTTCGACGAAAACTATATCTATGTCGCCTACGGAAGGCAGGATCATGAGATCTGGATCGCAACGCTCGACCGGAAAAAAGTCATCGACAGCCTCCTGCCAATTCCTTCTCAGTAAGGCGATGTAGTATTAACCGGAGGGGTAAACAGGTGGCAACAAGTGACGCTAGCGAGACAAGCGGGGCCCCCATCGACGCCTCGTCGAAAGGGGTGCGGAAGCCAGATCGAAGCTTTAGCGGTCCGACCGAGGAGGGATCATAGCCGAAAGGCTAGGCCGAGGAGGAGGATCGATATGGCGAAGTCGCAGCAAGTCAATTGTCACCGGTTTATGGCTCGGGTTAATAACTTCTTTTTTGAGATGCCAGCGGATGGTGCGGCGAAGCCCCTCTTTCAGATCTGTTTTGGGCTGCCAGCCCAGCTCCCGCTTGATTTTCGACGTGTCGATCGCGTAGCGGAAATCGTGGCCGGGACGGTCGGCGACAAAGCGGATCAGGTTTGAGTAGTCGCCTTTTTTTTCTTCCGAGAGGAGCCCGATTAAGAGGAGCAGGAGTTCAAGATTCGACTTTTCCTCTTTCCCGCCGATGTCGTACACCTCTCCCCTCTTTCCATACTGAAGGATCTTCCAGACAGCATCGGCATGATCGTCAACGTAGAGCCAATCCCGCACATTGGCGCCTCTTCCATAAACAGGCAGCGCCTTGCCCGCGAGGCAGTTCTCGATCATCAGCGGAATGAATTTTTCCGGAAACTGGCAAGGCCCGTAGTTGTTGCTGCAATGGGAGACGGTCGTTGAAAGGCCGTAGGTGCAGTGGAACGCGCGGACGAGATGATCGGATGCGGCCTTCGAAGCCGAATAGGGAGAGTTGGGGCGGTAGGGCGACTGTTCGCTGAACGAGCCGCTTTCTCCGAGAGAGCCATACACTTCATCCGTCGAAATGTGATGGAAGTGGATGTGGGGAAATTTCCGCACGGCTTCCAAAAGCGAAAGCGTCCCCAGAACATTCGTTTCTACAAAAGGGCGCGCCGAGGCGATGCTCCGGTCGACGTGGGTTTCAGCGGCGAAATGGACGATCGCGTCGATTTCATATTCTTCGATGAGTTTCTCAACGAGCGGCTGATTCCCGATATCTCCCTGGAGAAATCTGTGGCGGGGATGCTCCAAAAATCCGGCGAGGGAGTTCAGGCTGCCCGCGTAGGTCAAAAGGTCGAGATTGACGATCCGGCCGCGGAATTCTTTCGATCGGAGCAGCAGCCGAACGAAGGCCGATCCGATGAACCCGGCGCCGCCGGTGACGAGGAGATTAGCGAGGGGACGGACAGGCTGCATAATCCTCCATGAATTCTCTCAGAGTAGTTTGCCAGGGCCGAGGCTTGCTCTGCAGCGCCTGTTCGATTTTTGCGGTGTTGAAAGCCGAGTAGACAGGCCGCTTGCAGGGGGATGGAAACGAAGATCCATCCGCTGCGATGAGTTGCGCCTCTGCGGGAATCCCGAGACGGAGCGCCTCTTCTTTCATCGCGAGGCCGAAGGTGTATTTGGTTGCAACGCCCGCGTTGGCGAAATGGTAGACGCCTGGCTTGCCGAACATCTGGAGAAGAACTTTCGCCAAATCGGGGGCGTAAGTAGGGCGGCCCCACTGGTCGCATGTAAGCCGGATCTCTTTTTGCTCCCGGAGAAGCTGCATCATCTTCGCCACGAAGTTCTTTCCCCCTTCGCCAAAGACCCAGGAAGTCCGGACAATCGTTGCGGAAGGAAGCATCTCCAAAACCCTTTGCTCCCCTTCCAGCTTCGTCTTTCCATAGTAGCTCAAGGGTCCGACAGGATCGGTCTCCTTCAACGGCGCCGTCCCTTCGCCCGCAAAAACATAATCGGTTGAGATATGAACCAATTGCGCGCCCGCTTTTTTTGCGGCCCAGGCGAGGTTTTCGGGACCGATCGCATTCGCCATGAACGCCTCTTTCCGGTGCGTTTCCGAAAGGTCGACGAGCGAGTAGGCGGCGCAGTTGATGATGTGGGTGATTTCATTCCTTTGGACAAAGGACCAGACGGCGCTCCGGTCGCTGATATCAGCTTCCAGATGGCCGGTTCCGATTGCATCCGTTTCTTTCAAAAGCGCTTTGCCGACGAGGCCGTTAGCGCCGGGAATCCATAATTTCATGAAACACCTCTTTAAAAAAGGGACTCATTTGATCCCTCGGGGACAAGATCGGATTCTCTACGGGCCACGCGACTTTGAGATCGGGATCGTTCCAGCGGAGGGCCTTCTCGGTTTTGGGATCGTAGATCGAGGAGACTTTGTAGCACACTTTCGCCGTCTCGCTCAAGACGCAAAAGCCGTGCGCGAATCCGATCGGCACATAGAGCTGCCGGCAATGGACGTCATCGAGAAGGGCCGCAGCCCACTTCCCAAACGTTTCGGAACCGGGGCGGATATCGACCGCTACGTCCCAGATGGTACCCTGGAGACAGCTCACGAGCTTCGCCTGACCGGGCTTTTCCTGGTAGTGGAGGCCGCGGACGGCGCCTCTTTTTGAAAACGAGATGTTGTCCTGGACAAAGAGTTCGACTATGCCTGCTTCAGAATAAAGAGGCTGCCGGTAGCTTTCGAAGAAATAGCCCCGCTCGTCTCCGAAAATTTTCGGAGAGAGAAGTTTCAATCCGCTCAATTCCAAATCGACCGCGTCCATGGCCGACATTTTGGAGGAGTTATCCTTTCAAAGCAATGACAGTCGCGTGGCGCCCGGTGTCTTTTTCTCTTCTGTAAGAGAAATAGTCTTCAGGGAAACAGTAGGTGCACGTTTCAGTGATTTCGATGTTTTTATCCTGGATTCCGCAGGCTGAGAGCTGCTTGCGGCTGATCGCCCAGAAATCGAAATAGTTGGGCTTTACCTGATGAGGCCAGAACTCCTGCGGGAGTTCCTGCTTGTAGTTCTTGAATTCAGCGTGGTCGGGCCCGAGAGAAGGCGAAATGCAGACGATCAGGTTCTGCGCCTGCGTGCCGATCTCTCTGCGCATCGCTTCGACCATCCGCGCGTACATGTTGGCTGCGCTTCCTCTCCATCCGCAGTGGGCGACGCCGACCGCTTCATGAACCGGGTCGTAAAAAATGGCCGCCTGGCAATCGGCGTGCGTAACAGCAAGGCCGATCCCCTTCTCAGTCGTAAAAATCGCGTCCGCCGCAGGAATTTTATCCAGATTTTTTGAAGTGACGCGGTGCACCTGCGTGCCGTGAGTCTGATGGGGGTACACCACCTGCTGCAGTTCCAGCGTCTTGCGGATCTGTTCGCGATTGGCTTTTACGTTGTCGGGATGGTCGCTCGTCCCTTCGCCTACGTTCAGAGTGGACAAATGCCCTTTGCTGGTTCCGCCGTGGCGCAGAAAAACGCCGTGGATGACGTGGGGATATTCCGCCAGCAAATCAAATTCAAGCCACTCGATCTTTTTCTTTTCGAATTCCACGTCCAACTCCTCCACGTATTGAGCACCAAACCACATGTATCAAATTTTCCTTTCACTGAACAGAAAAATCAGAATGTTTTACATTAAAATTCAGGTTCAGGGTAGTTTGGAAATATGAGCTATGAAGCTGCACCGCACCGCTTAGGCCTCGGGATCGCCATCTGCCTTGTCGCCTACCTGTTTTTCGTCACCGCAAGCTCGCTCGTCTGGAATTTCGGCGGCAAATTTCCCACCATCCAAATCATCTTCATCCAAAACGCAGTGAGCTTGATCTGCATCCTGCCGATCGCCCTGCGCAAAGGGATCCACAGACTGAAGACCGACGAATTGCCCGTTCATCTGATCCGCGATGTGATGGGCGTCTTCAGCTACTACCTTTATTTCCTGGCCATCCGCCTGCTCAACCTGGTCGACGCGACGACATTGAATTACACGGCGCCGTTCTTCGTCCCGCTGATCTGGTGGATCTGGATGAAAGAGAAAATCTCCGCCCACGTCTGGTGGTCGATCATCGTCGGATTCATCGGCGTCGCCGTCATCCTGAATCCAACCCATCAGATCTTCCAGATCGGCTTCCTCTTCGGGATTTTCGCGGGCCTCGCCTCAGCCGTCGCCTTCTGCGCGATCCGGGTGCTCAATTTGAAAAAAGAGCCGATGAGCCGCGTCCTATTCTACTACTTTCTGGTCGGCACGATCTTCAGCTTTCCGTTCGCCTACGTCTACTGGGTCCCGCCAAGCGAGACCGAATGGACGCAGGCTGTCGCCATCGGCGCCGCGACGACGATCGCCCAGATCTGCCTGACGGTCGCCTACCGCTACGGAACAGCCTCCTACCTTTCGCCTCTTGGCTATTCCACCGTGATCTATGCGGGCTTAAGCAGCTGGATCCTCTTCGACAAGCCGCTCGGCTTCCGCTCTCTTGTCGGAACCGTGCTGATCGTCGCGGGAGGGACTCTGACTTATCTCATGAAGAAAAAACCCGAATCTGTGGCCCAGGCATTCGAAGTGCCGAAGCCGGGAGAGAGGCCTCCTCTTTGAAGAAGAGGCCCCGTAAGGAAGGCGTTACTCGCCCTGGACGACTTTCTTGGCGGCGCTCCGCTTCTTGACGCTGTCCGCCTGCTTCGGCTGGCCGTATCTTCCGTTCGAAGAACCGCATTTCCCGCTCGGTTGGCCGCATTTCCCGCTGGGTTGGCTGCACTTTCCGCCCCCATTTCCCTGAGGCGCGCTCTTGCCGTTCTGCTGCATCTCATCGTGATCCGAAGACGGCGCCGTGTCTTTGGTGCACGACATGGCGAGCTCTTTCGGCTCCTCAGCGCTCCGAGAGGCAGACTGCCCCGCAAAGCAGAGAGCCGCCGCCGCGGCAAATCCGATTTTAATCCAGTTCCTGTTCATATCCGGTACTCCTGTTTGAGATCTCTTAAAACGGAACGTATCGGGAGGCGCAATATTTGTCTATATCGAGAGCAACAGATTTTCATTCAATTTTAAAGACGGATTCCTATAAAATTGCAGTCGTTTTATTTTTTCCCAGGTGACTAAAAACATGAGACAATTTTTCCTTGCAATTACCGTATTGGCCGGTTCTCTTTTCGCGGAAGAAGAGCATCGATTCGCCGGAAAACACTTCATCGCGAGCTACCTCGATTGCGACCTGAAAGCGATCGGCGACCTCGACGGAATGATCGAGGCGATGGACGACGCCGTCCGGGCTTCCGGGGCCACGATCCTCAACAAAACCCCCCACGTCTTCCCCCCGAACGGGCTTACGATCGTCTACCTCCTCTCCGAAAGCCACGCGAGCCTCCATACCTATCCTGAGTATGGCGCCTGCTTCGTAGACCTCTTTACCTGCGGCGACCACTGCACCTCGGAAACCTTCGACGCCGCCCTGCGCGCCTATCTCCGCCCGAAAGAGGTGAACGCCCGCCTGTTCATCCGCCATGAAGGGGTGGAGGAAATCGATGTGAGCGTTCTCAAGCCGGCAGAAAAGCCCTTCATCTGCGGCAATCCCTCCGAAGAATGAAAAAAGCTCTGTTCGCCCTCCTCTTCGCCGTTTTGTCCTGCGAGGCCGGAGTTCTCGATCATCTGAAAAAAATCGAAGTGAAAACAGGGTCGGCTCCGATCGAGGGAATCGGGTGCCTCTACCTGATCAACCTCGATCAGCGCCCGGAAAAATGGGAGCGCTCCCTCCAGCAGCTCGCCCTCTATGGGATCTCTCCCCAGCGGTTCCGCGCGATTTACGGCTGGTCCCTTCCTCCCGATGCTCTGAATGGCGCGGGCCTCGTTTTTCAGCACGGAATGTGGACGGGGCGGGAAGCCGCCCTTCTCTGCCAGCCCAATGGAGAGCTTTCTCTCCGCCATCTCGACGGTTCCTGCTACGGAAAAACCTGCTATTCCTTCTGGATGTCGAAAGGGGCCATCGGCTGCACGCTCAGCCACCTCTCCGTTTTGAAAGACGCGCTCGACGCGGGATACCCGGCCGCGTGGGTTCTCGAAGACGACATCATCGTAGATCAGGATCCTCGAAAGATGTCCGCCTATATCGAGGAGCTCTCCAGCCTCGTCGGAGAAGACGGCTGGGATCTTCTCTACACCGACGCGCCTTATCTCCAGGGAATCGACCTCGACGGAGACATCCTGCGCCGCCTTCCTTGGATGTGGCGCCCCGACATGCCTTCTTTCGACCTGCGGCAAATCGCCTCCTCCTTTGATTTCGGCGCGTTTGTTAAAATCGGGAGCCGGATCCGCGCCCATTCGCTCATCGTCAGCAGAGCGGGAATGAAAAAAATTCTCGGCTTCTATGAAACGCATGGGATCTTCATGCCCTACGACCATGAACTTTTTTTCATCCCGGACATCCAGGCCTACGCGATTAAAGAGAGCGTCGTCACCGCCTTCGAGACGACCTCCGACACGCGCGACCGCCATTTCAATTAATTTCTCGGATTGCCCGAATCGCACCCCTTCCCTATTGTGATCGCGCGAAATATTTCGCTAAGGAGTTTACTCATGATGAAAAAATCGATGTTTCTGATTCTTGCCGCTGCTTCCCTCTCCGCCGTCGAACTGACCCGCGACATCACCCACGAGATTCCTGAAATCTCATCTGCCGAACTCTACGGGTTTGAGAAAATCCCGGATGTCGCGCAATACAAAGAAGCCGACTGGAGCCAGGCGGTTGCGATCGCCCGCGGGATCTCGCTTGAAGAAGCGTTCAAAATCGCGGATAAAAATCCCGAGATTACTTTCTTCTTCCACATGAAAGGCTGGCAGATGACTCTTGAAAAACCGGACGGAACCTACCGGACCTTCTGGCAAGGCGACACCGTCTTTTTCAGCGGCAACCCCTGGTGGGGATCAGCGCCTGGCTACTCTGACGGCTACGTGAGAAAATAAACTATTTTCTTGACTGCCGTGAGGCTCTTGTTTACCTTTTTGCGACAACCAAAAAGGAGCGTCTCATGGCAGCTTTCTTCAAACGTTTTGCTTGGCTTTTTCTCTGGGCCTTCCAGCTTTGCGCACTCACGACAAAAGGAGCGCAAATCGTCGACTCTTCCGGCGAACCTGTCCATTTAAGAGGAGCCGCCTGGCCAGGATTCCAAAATGGATCCACGATGGCCGAAGTTTCCTGGAACGATCCGGAGAGCATCGCCTCCGACTTCGCGACTCTCGTCCACCGGATGAAGCTCCTCGGTTTCAACGCGGTGCGCCTCCCCTTCAGCTTCAAAGACCTCTTCGAGCTCGAACCGGACGCCATTGCGAACAGCTTCTCCCCCTCGCCCCTTTCCGCTTTGCAGGAAAGCGTCACGAACCCGCAGTTCCCTCTCGCGCGCGGCCTTCAGATCCCCGCCTTCCATCCTCCCGGCTTCAGCAACAGCTACATCCCGAGCGGAACAACATTTGAAAGATTTCTCTGGGTCGTCCGCTACTTTGCGGAAAACGGCTTCTACGTGCTGCTCGACAACCATCTGAAAGAAGACCGGACCGCTCTCGACGATCCGCAAGAATGGGTCGGGAAATGGACGCGCCTCATTTCAGCCGTTCTCGCCGATCCCGCCTCGAAAGAGAAAGCGATCGCGGGACTGCTGAACGATCCCGACTTTTTGAAAGTCCGCTGGGAAGAAACAAACGGACTCCCCGCTTTGAAAGATCTCTACCTGTCGGCGATGGACGCGCTCTATCCGCTCCATCCGGGCCTCCTCTATTTCATCCAGGGCGCCGGACAAAACAAAGACGGAGGGTTCGCAACCGACGGCAAGCTCATCTCGAAATACAAACTCAGCGATCCAACCTCCTTTTTCGAAGCGCTTCTCTCCAAACCCTACGCCGATCAAGTCGTCCTTGCGCCGCGGATCTATTTCCCCACAGCGCCTAAAATGCCGCAGGATTTCAGGGGTCCAACCCTCTGGAGCCGTTTTTCCACCTCCTTCGGCTATCTGACTTCGAAAGGCTTCCAGGGGAAACTCTTTCCTGTCGCCATCGATGAATTCGGCTCGCACCTCTCCGATGAAACCGACGCCGCGATGATGGCCGACTTCGCCGCCTATCTCAACAACACGGGCGATGCGGCTGACGGCAGACATGATGCGATTCAAAACTGGTTTTGGGGCAGCTGGATCCCCGATGCAGCCTCTCGGGCAACCGGAATCCTCTCTTCCGACTGGACCCGCGTCGAATGGAAAACGATCGACTACCTTGGCTCGCTCGGCCTCAAGCCCTGGTATCTGACCGAGACGCCCAAAACGGGGCAGCTCTGCCTCACGCTTCTGCCGACAGAAGGCCTCGATCCCCAGATGATCAAGGGATGCGTCATCGGCGGCCAAACGCATCCGCTCGCTTTCAACATGCCGATCTTCCTCGATCTTCCTCCCGGCAGCTACACGGTCTCTCTTCCCTATCTCGCTTCGAAAACGACCGAGTTCCCCTCGATCCAAAAGACCCTCGCCGTACAAGCCGGCCAAACAACCGATCTCTCTCTTTCCTACACAGCGGTTGCGATCCCGCCGCCGCCGCCTCTCTTCGCTGAAGTGCGTCTCGGCAGACCTTCCCTCAAGAACGGCACCTACTACACTCCCGTTGAAATCTTCGTCACGAACAACACCTCTGCCCAAATCTGGGAATATTGGATGATTTCTCTCTCGAACCCATCCTACACGGCGATCAACAACATCGAAAATATGAGACAGATGTCGTTCAAATCGGGAACGGTTTCGGCGAAGGTTCCGCAAACTCTGGAGCCGCGCGCCGGCAACAGGGTGCGGATCAGCTTTACCGTCCTCTCGAAAACGCTCGACATTAAGCCGCACTCGATCTCGATCAATGGCAAGCCCTGCAAGTTTTAGGGCAGCTCCGCGGAGAGCGCGCTGGTAAAAACCAGACCCGCTCTCCGCAAAATTCTCCGTTCTTTCAAATCAATTCTTGGTATATAGTCGCGATAAACTGGATTTCCCATCGAGGATATAGCATGATGCGCATCCAAGCCCTTCTCCTTTGCTCCCTGAGTCCCTTTCTGCTCTTCCCTCTGCCGCGCAATCCCCAGCTCATGCACGGCTCAGCGGCTTTCGAGCAAACCGACCGAGCGATATCGATCAACGCTTCCGATAAAACGATTCTCCACTGGAGCGAATTTTCGATCGAGGAGGGAGAAACCGCGCGCTTCGTCCTTCCCACTGCTGACTCTTCCCTCCTGAACCGCGTGATGGAAGCCTATCCGAGCCGCCTGCTCGGCAAACTGGAAGCGAACGGCAGAATCCTTCTCATCAACCCGAACGGAGTCCTGGTCGGCGCCGACGCCCAGATCGATACAGGCTCGTTCATCGCCTCCTCGCTCGATGTTCTCGACTCGGCATTTCTCGACGCCTCGGACCTCGCCTTCTCCGGCCCGTCCGACGCTCCAATTGCGAACACAGGAAAAATCACTTCCGAAGGAGAAATCTTCCTGATCGGCCGCAGAGTCGAAAACCACGGCTCGCTTAAGGCAGGCCGGGAAGCGGGCGCGGTTGCCGCCTCAGCCATCCTGCTCAAGCCGAAAAATCTCCCCGGCGTTTCGATCCGCGCTGACGGACCCTCCCCCGACGCCGACAATTTCTTTTCGTACGCGTTTCACCAGAGCGAGAGCGGAAACGGGCCCACGGAGACGCACGTCTCGGGCCAAATCCGCGCCCCCCGCATCGCCATCCTGGGAGATGAGATCCAGCTTCAAGCCCATTCCCTCATCGACGCCTCCATGGATTTCGGCGGCGGAACCGTTCTCATCGGAGGCGGCCTGCAGGGGAAAAATCCTCTCATCGCGAATGCGCTGAGAACGTATATCGACCCTGACGCTCTTGTCCTGGCCGACGCCCTTCAGTCGGGCGGCGGCGGCTCCATCATCGCTTGGGGCGACAGAGAAGTGTCGGTCCTCGGCGCCCTCGCCGCGCGAGGCGGACGAGAGGGAGGAAACGGAGGCTTTGTCGAAGTTTCCACCAAGGACCGGATGGCTTTCGCGTGGCATGTAGATATCGGCGCGCCCCGCGGGAAAAGCGGGACGCTTCTTTTGGACCCGACCAACATCACCATCTCAGGCGCACCCACAACAGGGGGCGTTTCGCTGGCCACCAACCCGGCTACCTTGCCCGCCTCGACTCCGGTCAATATCCTGAACACCGATCTTTCCACATTTCTGAACACGATGGGCAGCGTAGCGATTACGACTACCGTTCTTCCGGATCAGGGCGCAGCTGGCGACATCTCCGTATCCGCCAACGTCGCGTGGGACTCGGCCAACAGCTTGTCGCTGACCGCGGCGAACAACATCGACGTCTCTGCGAATATCCAGAACGGAGGAGTCGTCGGGACAGGAGCTGTAACGTTAAGCGCCGGGGGCGCCATTTCGTTGAGCGGGCTCCTGCTCGACTGCTCCGTCGGAGCGCAGAATGCGCCGACGACGGTTTCCTGCCCGGGAGATCTTTCCCTCCAGGGAGGAACCCTCCACTCAGCCCAAATCGGCTTCCGAACCGCCCCGGCGCCTCTCACCTGCACAAACGCTCCGATTCAGGTGAGCTGCAATAATCTGACCCTTCTTGCCGGACCTTCGCTTGGCGGGGCGATGATCGGACATGGGATTGCCGATACAGGCGGGGCAAACGACATGTCGACCGTGAACTGCCCGATCACAGTCTCTGTGGCGGGCGACGCCTTTTTAAGCGGAGGAACCAACGCCTCGATGGCCAAAATCGGGCACGGCTCCTATGCGCTCGGCAGCGCGATGATGAATGATCTCGACGGGGATATTTCCGTTTTTGCCGCGGGCTCTCTCACGCTCAATGGCGGATTGGGGGCCTCGATCAATGGAGCTTTGATCGGACATGGCTCCGGCACTCCCGCCGTGATGCAGCTCGGGAATCTGGTCGGAAATATTACCGTCGAAGTGGGAGAAGACCTCATATTGCAGTCGCTGACAGGAAACAACAACCGCGCTGCGATCGGCCACTATACGCACCTGAACGACCCGGCCGCCATCATCAATGACGTTTTCGGCGACGTGACAATCACTTGCGGAGGCGACTGCATATTGAATGGAGACGGGGCTACAAACCACATTTTCATCGGCCATCATGCGACGCTTGGATTCACAGGCGACTACATCAGCAACCTCCATTTGACGGTCCATGGAGATTTATCCATGACCAACCAGGGCGACTCCCAGGGAGCGATCGGCTGGTCCCGCTTTCAGGTCGCTATCGTCTCCGAACCGAATATCATCGGCGAAGTTGCCGTCGCCGTGTCAGGCAATTTAACCATGACAGGGAACACCGGCTCCCTCGCATCCCCCAACATAAGAAACGTCATCATCGGCTACCAGACCAACGATACAGCATCGATGCCGATCCCCAATCCCCCCACCTCTGTCGCAGTCGGAGGAAACATCCTCTTGGACAACCGGGGAGCCGCAGGGAACGGAAGATATCATCTGGGGATTGGCGGCTATGGCGATGTTTTCGTCTCTGCCGGCGGAGACATTACCGTTCTCGGCTCGCAATCGCTCTCCACGATGCGCACGTATATTGGCTCGATCCGGCTGAACAATAATGTCGCTTCGGCGCCCCTCACCCGGATTTTCGCCGCCGGAAATATTCTTTCTACAAACCGCACAGGAGAGGCCCTCCTTGGATTTTCCGACTGGCTCAATTCAACCGTAGCCAACTACGGCTTCTCTTCCGACATCCGCTCAGGCGGAGACATCCAGGTCTCCACTGACATCATCACAAATTTCAACGGCTCCCTTTTTCTTCAGGCCGACTCTCCTTTCTCCGCCGGCGAACTTTGGGGTTATGCCGGGGCGAACCTTGTCAGCGTCGCCGGAACCCCGCTTCTCGCTCCCGTCTCCAACACATCCGTTCTGACAGGCCCCGTCTCCGCAAACTCCGCGCCTCTTGGCGTCAACGCCCTGGGCGGACTTCGTTTCAACCCCAGCCCCTTTGCCGGCAACGTAGACCTTCAGACATTCAATGGAAGCATCACGCTCCACAGCGCGAGTTTCCGCCAGAATGGAGCGGTGCAGAATCTCACAGTCGGAACCGGCGCCACAGACGCGGGGATCTCTACAACCAACGGCAATATCGAAATCTGGGGCAGCGTCCCGGGGGATGCCTACAACAACATCTTTTTCAACCACCCCAATACGATGATGAATACGACTGGCAGCATCCTCGCCGTCGCCAATACGAACATGACTGTCGAAGCCGGAATCCAGATCCAGTCGACAGCCAATTTCGTCACGCTCGTCGTCGACAACTTTTTCCCGGCGCCCCCTCTCATCGGCCCGGGGCAATTCATCGCCAATACAGGCGCCATCCTCAACTCAGGCCCTAACAGCCCGCTGCGCGTTTTCACAGCGCGGCAGCAGATCAACCTGATCGACCCAAGCGTCCTCTTCAACAACACCCTATTTAGCCCCGGCCTGCTTTTCCTCAACACAAACCAGGAAATCTGGTGCGCCTATTTCGACACGCCGATTCAGGGCATTCCGTTCACGATTTTCTATAAAGACTGCCTGCAGACGGTTCTCGAGCAGGCGATGGACGTCGTCGACGAGTTGCTCGTCAGCCTCCATCCCTATAACGAATTTCCTGGCTGGGAAGCGCAATTTTGGATGAACTATATGTCTGGAGCGGAACCGAAGCATTCACTATCTAGTCTCAGCGCCAGCTCGAACGAGCCTTACCTGATCCGCCGCAGACTGCTGAATTCGATTAACCACCCGAAATCGTACACTCAGCTGCTTCCTGAGTAGCAAACTCGCCGCGCGGTTTTGCCGTTCGAGAAGAGTTAATTCCCGAATGGGAAAAAAGAGGAATTGAGCAAGAGAGACTACGCAATTCTTACTGCGGAAATCTCGAATGCCACATTAACCCCCATTTCCACCAACCCCCATAGAAATTGGCACGAAGAAATCTGAGGATTCATGACCTTCCGCTGCCTTTGTTAGCAAAGTTTTTTTGAAATTTTAACTCCGCTCTCCCCCTTCAATCCTACTGAAGATCTCTAGCCTTACGTTTTTATAAGCAATTTACAATTAGAAGGTTATCTACTTAATTGAATTACAATCGATTTTTGTGCAAAATATAAAGGAAAGATGAAGGAAAACATGGCTAGTTCCGCAATAAATTTTTCTGGTGTTATGCATGGCTATTTTACTGGCATTCCAAAGCCAGTTAAAGAAGCAAGGCCGGGCCTGTTTACGCTCACCTCGCTTTTGAACTTCCATTTGAAAAAATACGCTTTCTCAACTCTCCACGCAAATGCAAATGATACACCTCAATTGGATCGTTTGTCTCTCGTGTCGAGATTGGTGGATGCAAAAGCTGGATATTGTTTTCATCACAATGTAGCGTTTTTTGAAGCCATGAGAGCCATGAACTTTGAAAACATGTTCTTTGTCGCAGGAACTTTTACCGGAAGCGATCTTCCTACTCATATTGCGATTGTATGGAAAAAACAAGATGATGATTGGTATTTGGTCGACCCAGGCGCAGGATATGGAATTTCATACCCAATTCCTTTTGATTCATCCAGAAAAAACCCTGACCCCTACCGAATTAGAAAAGATAATAATGCATACATTCTGGAAAAACGCTCTCCGAAGACAAATGAATACGAGAAGATTTATGGATTTGGAATCCAACCGCTTTCACTCGATAGCGACATCTTTCAAAAAGCCGTCCAGGTTTTAATCACGCCAAACCATGTTTTCTATAACAATTTTTGGCATTTTGGGATGGATAGAAATAATCGATTATGGAATGTAATCTTAACTGTAAATGATCAAGGGGCAATCGAAACCGAATTGTTGTTGAT
>CAYPZU010000031.1:16665-24936 GCA_964415395.1 uncultured bacterium | reverse complement strand
GGGAGCGATGAAATGGCCGAAGGTTGCGGACGGCCCGCTCCATCCATAGAGATGGAGAATCGGATCCCCGCTCGGGTCGAGTCCCTCCAGGAGTTTTTCGTCGCACCGCATATTGGCTTCGGCACCAGCGGCTCCCGTATCTATCACATTCATCATAAGTGACAATCATATCATAGCGCGCCTCAGCTACGCTATTCATATAAAAAATTTTACTTCACAAAGAAAGCCCTAGAACTTATTAGAAAGTTCTTTATGATACCGATTTGGGGCTACGGACCAGCAGGGACAGCTAACCTCTTCTGGCTTAATAGAAATTGAAATGCCCCTCGGGAAGTGCTAAAATAGACCAATGAACATTGAGGGGAGCAGCCATGTTTGACAAGTTCACCAACCGCGCCAAACAGGTGATCAAACTAGCGAAAAAAGAAGCGCAGCGGCTCAATCACAATTATCTGGGAACTGAGCACGTGCTCCTCGGCCTTCTCAAACTGGGCCAGGGAATCGCGGTCAACGTCTTGAGAAACATGAATCTCGACTACGACGCAGTGCGCGCCGAAGTAGAGAAAATCGTCGGCTTCGGCCCTGAAATCCAGGTCTACGGAGATCCCGCCCTCACAGGCAAAGTGAAGAAGGTCTTCGAGTTTGCGAACGAAGAAGCGGCCAACCTCAATCATAACTACGTCGGCACCGAGCACCTCCTCCTCGCGCTCCTCCGCCAGACAGACGGAGTTGCGGCTCAAGTCCTTGAAAACCTCAACGTCAATCTGAAAGAAGTCCGGAAAGAAGTGCTGAAAGAACTTGAAACGTTCAATCTGCAGCTTCCTCCGATGGGACCGACCGCCTCCTCGCCCAATCCTCCTGGCGCGCCCAGACAGCCGCAGCAAGACCGCTCGGCGCCGCCTCCCGCCGGCGATAAGATGCCCGCGCTCCGCGCTTATGGCCACGACCTGACCGAAATGTGCCGCGAAGGGAAAATGGATCCCGTGATCGGCCGGAGAGAAGAAGTGGAACGGCTGATCCTGATCCTTTGCCGCCGCCGCAAAAACAACCCGGTCCTGATCGGGGAAGCAGGCGTCGGGAAAACAGCGATCGTCGAAGGACTTGCGCAAGCGATCGTCCGCGGCGATGTCCCCGACAATCTGCGCAAGAAGAAGCTGATCGCCCTCGACCTCACCCTGATGATCGCAGGCACGAAATACCGCGGCCAGTTCGAAGAGCGGATCAAAGCGGTGATGGACGAGATCAAGAAGAACGGCAACGTCCTTCTCTTCATTGACGAATTGCATACGATCGTCGGCGCAGGAGCTGCCGAAGGGGCGATCGACGCCTCGAACATCCTGAAGCCGGCTCTTTCGCGCGGAGAAATCCAGTGCATCGGCGCCACCACGCTCGACGAATACCGGAAACACATCGAAAAAGACCCCGCTCTCGAGCGGAGGTTCCAGAAGATCATCGTCCAGCCTCCTTCAATCGAAGAGAGCGTCACGATCCTGACTGGGCTGAAAGGCAAATACGAAGAGCACCACAAGTGCGTCTATACGGATGGGGCCGTCAAAGCCGCCGTCTACCAGTCCGAGCGCTATATATCGGGAAGATTCCTCCCCGATAAGGCGATCGACCTTCTCGACGAGGCGGGAGCCAAAGCCCGCATCTCCGTGATGCACCAGCCTTCCCATTTCGCCCAGCTCGAAGCGCAGGTCGAAGAGGCTCGCGTCGCCAAAGAAGAGGCGATCGGCCGCCAGGAATATGAGAAAGCCGCAAAGCTTCGCGACTCCGAAAAGAATCTCCGCGAAGACCTCCAAAAAGCGCGCGCCGATTGGGAGTCCCATAAAGACGAACATCAGCCGATCGTCGACGAGGAAGATATCGCGAATATCGTCGCCAAACAGACCGGCATCCCCGTCACCCGCCTGACTGAAGGCGAATCGGAAAAAGTCCTTAAGATGGAAGAGGCTCTCAAAACCCGGATTATCGGCCAGGACGACGCGCTCAGCACCGTCTGCCGCGCGATCCGGAGAAGCCGCGCCGACATCAAAGATCCGAACCGTCCGATCGGAGCCTTCCTGTTCCTCGGCCCTACAGGCGTTGGAAAGACCCACCTGGCCCGCCTGCTCGCGACCCATATGTTCGGCGGCGAAGACGCCCTGATTCAGGTCGACATGTCCGAGTACATGGAGAAATTCGCGATCAGCCGGATGACGGGATCGCCTCCAGGCTACGTCGGCTATGAAGAAGGCGGCCAGCTCACCGAACAGGTCAGAAGACGCCCTTATTGCGTCGTCCTCTTCGACGAAGTGGAGAAAGCGCACCCCGACGTGATGAACCTCCTCCTCCAAATTCTCGAGGAAGGGCGCCTCACCGATTCAGTCGGCCGCAAGATCGACTTCCGGAACACGATCATCATCATGACCTCCAACCTCGGCGCCGATTTGATCCGCAAATCGACCGAAGTGGGCTTCGGCGTGAAAGAGAACGTGATGGACTACAAGTCGATGCAGGAAAAGATCGAAAGTTCGGTCAAAAAACACTTCAAGCCCGAGTTCATCAACCGCCTCGACGGCCTCGTGATCTTCCGCACGCTCGACAGGCCCGGCCTGCGCCAGGTGGTCGACCTCGAGTTCAAGAAACTCAAAGACCGCCTCGCAAAGAAGAAGATCGAAGTCACGATCGACGACGCTGCGCGCGACTTCCTTGTGGAGAAAGGCTATCTGCCCGAGATGGGCGCCCGTCCTTTGCGCCGCGTGATCGAACAGTATCTCGAAGATCCTCTCTCCGAGAAGCTGCTCCAGCATCCGAATCTCGAGAAGAAGTATCTCATCTCCGCCAAAGATGGAGCGATCCTCTTCATCGACCAGGAGCCGAGCGCGCCGCCTAAAAAAGAAGAAGCTGTCGCGAAGTAATTCCTTCCAACAAGGACGCCGGCATCCCCGGCGTCCTTTTCATTTCATAGAAAAGAAAAATTACAGTCCTATTCTTTTTAGGAAAAAATTACAGGATGAACAGGATATCGGTTCGCTCTGCGAACCGGCATGATAATCCTACCCCAAAGAACGAAGCGTTCTTCGGGGGCCCCGGTGCAGGATATAAAATAATGGGCTGCCGGGTCTCCTGCTGATTTCATCGATTGCTTAATAGAGCGGCTCAGAGAAGCCCGCTTTTCGAAGGAAGAGCCGCCGGGGGCAAACGGAGTTTGCCGCTGCGCCGTTGGCGCAGCCAGCCTCGATTCGAGGCTGAACCCGGCGGCTCGCTATTTTTTAATATCCTGTCTATCCTGCCGGTTCGCAGAGCGAACCGACATCCTACCCATCCTGTAATTTTTTTCTAAACTACTTCAGGGCGGGTTCTTCGGCTCTGTGGGAGGACCCTGTTTTCAAGCTCGCCTCCCAATTCTTGATATAATCAAGCAATTGAGCTTTTTCAGGATGAGTGCGCAGATAGCGGAGGTTCTCCGGCCGGCTGCTCAGGTGGGCGAGCTTGGCGAGAAGGTGGAGATGCCGCTTGTCGTCGCAGGCGAAAAGGAAAAAGAGAGTATGGACGGGCTGGCCGTCGAGGGCGCCGTAGTCGATCGGCTTTTTTGGGAAGACGACGGCAATGACGTCGAAGGATTCCTGGAGGAGAAAATCACGGGTGTGGGGCACTCCGACGCCATTCGAAAGAGCGGTCGGCATGAGCCGTTCGCGGTCGAGAAGAAGATCGGTGATCACTTCGGCGTCGAGGCGCAGATCGCGGGCAATGAGCTGCATGGCGGAGCGGATCACTTCTTCTTTTGTCTCGCCGGGAACGCCGCAATAGACGCCTCCCTTATGGACCGCGCGGAACAGGCCGAACTGCTGCGTGCCGAGACGCTCTTTAGGGGCTTCTTCCTCTTCTTTGTTGAAGGGAGAGAATTCGCCGCCCTGCTTGCAGCTCAGAACCCAGTTTTCAATCTCGCTGCGGCTAAACCGGAATTGGTGGTTCAAGCGGTAATACGGAATTTTGCTATCCGAAATCCACCGCCGGATGGTCGTTTCCGAAACGTTCAAGAGTTCAGCGACATCTTTCAGCTTTAAATCCATAGCCCCAGCTCATCTAATAGTAATAAGCTCAACTTAGCAAAATTCTCTTTTAAAAGTTAGGAATTTCAAATCTGGGAGAAAAGCTCTTCCGCTTCCTCAGGAGTCTGCGCAGCGAGGAGCCGTTTGCGGAGATTCACGTCGCGGATCGCAGAGGTGAGGAGCGAGAGGATTTGAAGATATTCGGTCTGTTTTTCTTCCGGGCCGCCGATCATGAAAATCAGGCGGACGGGGGCTGTGTCGAGGGCGTTCCACTCGATCCCCTTCTTCTGCTGGATGCCGACAGCGACGAAAAAGTCTGTAAACCCTTTCAGCTTGGCGTGAGGAACGGCGACGCCCATGCCGATACCGGTCGAGACGAGTTTCTCCCGGTCGAAAATCGCCTTGCGGAAGGCTTCTTTGTCAGGCAGCTTCTCTTCGCTGTCGAGCAGGTCGATGAGCGCATCGATCGCCTGGTCGCGCGTGTCGACTTCAAGAAATGTAATCAGACGAGAATCCAAATAATCGGAGATTCTCATGAATTCCTTTTTGCTAAACGAGCGGAATAGGGGGCTAATTCGAGCCAGTATGGCCAAAACCGCCCTCGCCGCGCCGAGTCGTTGATAATAGCTCCTGCCGGACAAACTCAGCCTGCACGACGGGACAAAGGACCATTTGAGCGATCCTCATTTTGGGCGTCACGACGAAGGGCTCTTTGCCGTGGTTGATCAGGATCACCGCGATCTCTCCGCGGTAATCGGCGTCGATGGTGCCGGGGGTGTTCAGGACTGTTACCTGATTCTTGGCGGCATAGCCGCTCCGGGGACGGACCTGGATTTCGTAGCCTTCCGGGATGGCGGCTTTAATTCCTGTGGGAACGAGGGCGGATGTTCCGGGAGCTATGGTCAACGGCTGCGCGATCGCCGCCTTGAGGTCGGCTCCCGACGCATGCGCCGTCGAATAGACCGGGATGAGTTCCTCATCGGGGGCCTGGATTTCGACAAAAACTTTATGCATGGGTCATTTCAGTGAGTTTTAGCAGCTCTTTTAATCTGTGGGGCATTTTTTTGGCAAGCTCGCCCGTCTCTTTTTCAAAGGTTCTTTCATTTCCTGAGAAAAATTCGACGAAAAAGGCGGTCTTGGCTTTCAGGTCGGAGCGCTTGACGATGCAGTCGACCATCCCCTTCTCAAGGAGGAATTCCGACTTCTGCGCGCGCGGCGGCAGTTTCTGGCCGATCGTCTGCTCGACGACGCGGGGACCCGCAAACGCGATCAGCGCGTCGGGCTCTGCGATGATGATATCGCCCAAAGTGGCGAACGAAGCGGTGACGCCGCCCGTCGTGGGATTGGTGAGGATGGAGATATACGGAAGGCGGTTTTCATGGAGCTTCGCCAGCGCGGCCGACGTTTTGGCCATCTGCATGAGAGACAGGATCGACTCCTGCATGCGGGCTCCGCCTGAAGCGGATACAACGACGAGAGGAAGTCTTTTTTCAACCGCCAGCTCGATGAGGCGCGTCAGCCTCTCCCCTACGATCGATCCCATCGATCCTCCCATGAAGGAGAAATCGAGGATCGCCAGCGCGATCTTCCGCCCTTCGATCAGGCAGACTCCGGAACAAATCGCATCGTCCCGGCCTGTTTTCTTGATCGCCTCATCCAAACGCTTCTTATAGCTGTCGGTGTCGACGAAATTCAGAGCGTCGACCGGCTTGATGTCGGTAAACAGCTCCTGAAATGTCCCTTCGTCAGCCAGCAGCTGAATCCGCTGCTTGAGAGAGAGGCGGTAGTGGTAATTGCATTTGGGGCAGCAGTTGAGATTCTGCGCGAGTTCGTTGGCGTGGATCAGCTCGGAGCAGCCAGAGCATTTGATCCAGCCGCTGAATCCATCTTTCTTCGTGGTCTGAACCTTAATTTTCGGCTTATTCCTGGAAAACAATCCCATAAATTCTCAAATTAAATCCGCATAATAATAGTAAAAACAAGCCGAAGAATCAAGCACTATAAAATTACAGAGTGGCCTTGTGAAACCTTTCTTCAATCTGTTTCCAGTTAAGGATCTGCCAGATCGCCTTCACGTAGTCCGCCCGGACGTTCTTGTACTGCAGATAGTAGGCATGCTCCCATACGTCGACTCCCATCACCGGCACAAGTCCTTGAGCGCTAAGAGGATCTTGGTTGGCGCAGGTGGCCAGCTCAAGCCTTTTCTGCCCTTTGTTGTACCCTAGCCAGCCCCACCCGGAACCGTGGATGCCGACCGTCGCCGCACTAAACTTTTCTTTAAAGCTATCAAAAGAGGCAAAATCGCGCTCGATCATTTTGAGAAGATCCCCTTTAGGACCCTGCCCTCCCCCTTTCGACACCGGAGCCAGGATCGTCCAAAAGATGCTATGGTTGATGTGGCCGCCCCCATTGAACTTGATGGCCTGCTGGAGCGCGATCATCGATGCGACGTCGTTGCGCCCTTCGGCTTCATGGTACTTTTCCAAGGCTGCGTTCAGGTTCGCCACGTACGCTTTGTGGTGCTTAGCGTAGTGGATCTCCATGATTTCAGCGGAAATCACTGGTTCTAAAGCGTTAAAGTCGTAGGGCAGCTCAGGAAGCTGGTAGGTTGTCTTCGCGCTGTCAGCCATCGTTCATCCTTTGTTTCTCAAAATTCGGAGTATAATACTCCTACCCAAAATTTTTCCACAACAGGCAGAAATGACATGCAATTTATTTAATAATAAGACATTTACAATTATTTAATTAATCACTATAATATTCTAACTATGTCAATTAGCGCCGTATCTAGCCAAAATAAATGCAGCTTAACGGAAACTCTTAAATCTGTTTGCAGCAAGCCCGCCGCCGTCCTTTGCACGGCGATCTACCTCGGGGCGACATCTATCGCCCGTCAGTGTTCTGAAAATTCCGATTGGGACTATACAGCGCTCGTTGGGATCGGAACCGCTGCTGCTGCAGTCTATGTTGCGAGCCGTCTTCTGTGCCGGAAACCCTCCCCTGTTCCAGCCAGCCCATCTCTGCCTGCCAGCCAGCCTCCCGAACCGACGACGACAGGCTATCTCCGCTGGATGAATATCTGGATCGATGCTGAAAAACGGGGACTTCTCGGCGCGAACAAGAACATCATCATTTTGGGCCCCGGACAAAAACAGTACGGCGCTGTCTTTCATTGCCCTCTCATGGCTGAAGCCATGAAACTCTGCGACGGCTCTTCCTTTACAGTTCTCGACAGCAATCATAACGTTCTCGGCGGCGTCGCATCGATCGATCTTGCGCTTGCGCAAAAGTATATAGATGAAACTCTCAAATTGAATGATACGATGTCGCCCGCCAATCGTCGGTCGCTTCTCGGCCGCGTCGTCGAGCGGCTCAAGTCCCCAAAAGCTCCCGAATGCCGCCTCAACCTGCACCCTTTTAGAATGGGATCCGACCACCTCCCCAAAGAAGGCCCTGAAGCTGACTTCATTCATGCTACTTTCTCCCTGTTTTATCCATTGAAAGAGCTCGCGGCGTCCGGAACAGATCCGGATAGCAGTAAAAGATTTCAGCTTCTCGGGGAATACCTTCAGCCTCTCAAGAAAGAGGGCGTTCTCTACGTCGAACAGGATACTCTAACCGCTCTTTTGGCCAGCCCTGAGTATGTCAAGAATGTCCATCACGCACCTTTAAGGATGGATAACAAAACGATCGGCCTCATCCGTGAGCGCATTGAAAAAGAAACCGGCATCCGCGTCCGGATCGAACGGCTTGAACAAAGCTTCGGAGAGGAAACGATCCAGGGGCATCACCTTGTGCTCCAGCCGCACAATTTTACGACGCAAACAACGCACGCGTTCGCCCTCATCCGCGAATAGTTTCAGCGATTTTTTTTTCTGTCACCGGTCCGATCGCGGTCAGTTTTTTATCCAATGGAATTTTCTTATAGATCTGCAAAAAGCCCTCCACCGTTGAGGGGCTGGTGAAGACGATTTCATCAAAAAGAGAAAGGTCGGGCGCGGGGTGCGGCATTTGGCAAACCGTGTCGTAGAGATCGAGAACGAGATGGGAAATCCCTTTCTCGATCAGATAGCGTTCCAGATTCGGCCGCGAGCGCTTCGAATGAGGTAAAAAAAGATACGCTTTCTCAAGAGAGAGCGTTTCCAGAAGAGCGATCATCCCTTCCTGGGTCGCTTGGGGGGCGGTCAGAGCTGGCGCCGAGAGGGCTGAAGCCGTCGCCTTTCCGATGGCGAGAACG
>CAYPZU010000031.1:12662-16655 GCA_964415395.1 uncultured bacterium | reverse complement strand
GAGAACGGTTTTATTCTCAAGCGGCAGATCCCAATACCGGACAGCTGTTTGGCTTGTAAAAATTACGTGAGTGAAGCGGGGCCAGAGTTCTCTCGCCTGCTCCAATTCGGGGCTGAAAATTTTTTCCGTTCGGATGACCGGATAGTGGAAAACGCCGGGAGGCGGATTAAGTCCGAGATAGAGGATCATCGATCGGCCTGAAGAGTTCCGCAAGGCGGGCATCGCCGGAGCGGATCACGATTGCAAGCTTTCCCTGAAGAGAAACGGTTGGGCCGGGAAGATAAATGCGGTTGAGATGGGTCAGCTTAAGGCGGATCAGCGCCGCTTCAGCGACAACCACTCCGTCAGCCTCTCCCTTTTCGAGTTTGGCCAGCCGCTCTGCGATGGTTCCGCGGAGATCGCTGAAACGGAGTCCTTGCCTTAAAGCCGAAACAGCCTCTTCCCGCCGCTCGCTCGACGTGGCAATCACCGCGCTGTTAGGCAGGCTCTCCAGCGATTCTCCGGCGCGCAGCACAAGAGCGTCGCGCGGATCGACGCCGCGGGTCAGCGCCGCGATCTGGAGTCCCGGGGGGAGCGGCTCGGGAAGATCTTTTGCCGAATGGATCGCCGCGTCGATCCCCCCTTCAAGAAGCATCTCATCGAGCTCGCGCGTAAAGAAATCAGATTTTCCAAGGCTGCGGAGCGACGTCGTTTTATCTTTGTCTCCTGCCGTGAGAGTCCAGACCATTTCAAAGGAGAGATCGGGAGCGAAGGGGCGCATTTCGAGAAGAATTTCTTCAGCCTGGGCGCGGGAGAGGGGCGAAGAGCGGGCGCCGATTTTGAGTTTCATGATAAAATCGCCTGGATCGCGTGGTCGACGAGATCGACGCCGACGAGCTGGATTTTCTCGGAGATGTGGGGAGAGATTCCCTTGAGGTTTTTTTTCGGGAGAATGCACCGCTTGAATCCCATATGGACCGCCTCTTTCAGGCGCGTTTCGATCCGGCTCACTCCCCTCACCTCTCCGCCAAGCCCCACTTCGCCGACAAGAATTGTGTCGGAAGGAATGGGTCTATTGGTGAACGAGGAGGCGATCGCGAGAAGGATGCCGAGATCGATCGCCGGCTCGACGATTTTTAGGCCGCCGGCAAGAGCGACAAAAACGTCGCAGTGATGAAGCTGGTAGCCGACCCGTTTTTCCAAAACAGCGAGGAGCAGCGCAAGGCGGTTCTGGTCGAGTCCTGCCGATTTGCGCGACGGGGTCGGGAACGCAGTCGGCGTGACGAGAGCCTGGATTTCGAGGAGGAACGAGCGAGCCCCTTCGAGTCCTGGAACGATCGCGGAACCGGCGATCTCTTTCATCCGCTCTTCGAGAAACGCCTGAGAAGGATTAGCCACTTCCGAAAGGCCCGTTTCCTTCATCTGGAATATGGCGATTTCATCGGTCGCGCCGAAGCGGTTTTTCGTTGCGCGGAGAAGGCGGAAGCCGTGCTGGCGGTCCCCTTCGAAGTCGAGGACGGTGTCGACGATGTGCTCCAGAACGCGCGGTCCGGCGAGCTCTCCCGATTTCGTGACGTGGCCGATGAGAAAGGTCGTGATGCCGTGGCCTTTGGCGATGTGCATGAATTCAGTCGCCACCTCGCGCACCTGGACAACAGAGCCGGGAGAAGAGGGCAGTTCCGATTTGTAGACGATCTGCACCGAATCGACAATCGCGATGTCGGGTTTCAGCTGGTCGATCTGAGTGCGGATGGCGGTGAAATTGGTTTCGTTCAGAAGATAGAGGTTCTGATGGTCGATCGAAAGGCGTTTGGCGCGGAGCGAGGTCTGCTCAGCCGATTCTTCGCCGCAGACGTAGAGAACTACAAGCCCCTGCGTAGCCAGCGCGTTGGCGATCTGGAGCATCAGCGTCGATTTGCCGACGCCAGGCTCGCCGCCGACGAGAATGAGCGAGCCTTCGACCAGCCCGCCGCCGAAGAGGCGGTCCAACTCCCCCATCTGCGTCGAGAGGCGCCGGAAAGCGTTCGTATCGACTTCGCGGATCCGGACCGGCTTGGCCCCTTGCGTTTTTTTCGACTCGAAACGCTTCTCTTCAATCGCGACTTCCTCAACGAGGGTGTTCCATTTCTGGCAGGCGGAGCAGCTTCCCGTCCAGCGGGGCTGGTTCTGTCCGCACTCGGAGCAGGACCAAATGACTTTATTTTTCGCCATCGCCGATTCCTGAAAGTTTAGAGATCGCGTCGAACGCAGCTCTCTGTTCCGCTTCTTTTTTGGTCGCGCCCATCCCCATCCCCGATTCCACTCCTTCAATCAGAACGAGCACATGAAAAATCTTCGAGTGGTCGGGACCCGTCTCTTCTACAACTTTATAATGGGGCGGCTTCTGGAATTTGCGCTGCGAGTAATCCTGCAGCTCGGCTTTATAATTGCGCGGCGGGCTGCCGATGGCGGCTTCGATCTCCGGCTCGAAATGGCAGAGGAAAAACGATTTGCAGATCGGGAGCCCGCCGTCAAGGTAGATGGCTCCCATGACCGCTTCGAATACGTCGGCCAGGATCGAGACTTTCGCTCTCCCCTCGCTCATCTTCTCCCCGCGCCCCAGCAGGATGTAGCTGGGGAGCCCCAGCTTCTGCAGGTATTGGGCGCACGACTGGGCGTCGACGAGGCGGGAGCGGAGCTGGGAGAGCTGCCCCTCGGGAAAGGAGGGAAGGCGGTGGTAAAGGTAGTCTGCGACGATGAGTCCAAGGACCGAATCGCCTAAGAATTCAATCCGCTCGTTATGCTGGGGGGAAAGGCCGCGGAATTCATTCACGAACGAACGGTGGATCAGGGCGAGGACAAGAAGATCCTTGTTCCCGAAGTCGTAGCTTAATTTTTCTTCGATGGTTTCGAGCTGGTTTTTCAGCTCTTCGAGCGGGTTCATGCTTGTAGCTTATCGATTCAAGGATTATGCTAAGACCGCTTATGGTCAAACTCAATCATCACTATCAAAAGCTATCCGATCAATACCTTTTTACGGAGATCGAGAAAAAAATCGGCGCCCTCAAAGCGAAAGCCCCCGAAGCGCAGCTGATCAACCTCGGCGTGGGCGACGTGACGAAGCCGCTGCCTCACCCGATCGTTTCGGCGCTTGTCGCCGCCTCCCAGGAAATGGGGGACAAAAAGACCTTCCGCGGCTACGGGCCTTCTGAGGGGTATCTCTTTCTCCGCCAGGCCATTGCGGAGAACGATTATAAGGCGCTTTCCATAACGCCCGATGAAGTTTTCATCTCCGACGGGGCCAATTCCGACTTGGCCGACCTGCAGGAACTCTTCGCCGTCGACAACAAAATCGCGATCCCCGATCCCGCCTACCCTGTCTACCTCGACACCAATATCATGGCGGGAAGGACCCGGCTTCCCCTCAAAACAGGCCGCTACGGAGGAGTCGTCTACCTCCCCTGCACAGAAGAAAATGGATTCAACCCGCTCCCCCCCGACACCCACGCCGACCTGATCTACCTCTGCTCCCCGAACAACCCGACAGGGGCCGCAATGGACCGCCCCCTCCTCGAAAAGTGGATCCAGTACGCTAAAGAACATGAGGCGGTGATCCTCCTGGACGGCGCCTACGAAGCCTATATCGCTTCTGCCAACACCCCCCACTCCATCTACGAGATCGAAGGGGCTAAAGAAGTCGCCATCGAGATCCGGAGCTACTCAAAATCAGCCGGATTCACCGGCCTCCGCTGCTCCTATACGGTCATCCCCCGCCAGCTCAAGATCCGCGACGCCGGACGGGTTCACTCGCTCAACGCCCTCTGGCGGAGGCGGGTCGACGCCAAAACGAATGGCGTTTCCTATCCGATTCAGAAAGCGGCTCTGGCCACCTACTCTCCGACAGGGCAAAAAGAGATCCGCGAACTGATCCGCTCCTACGGCGAAAGAGCCCGGTTCCTCAAAGAAGGACTCGAAAAGCTCGGCTACACCGTATTCGGCGGAGTTGACGCGCCCTATCTTTGGTGCAAAACCCCC
>CAYPZU010000031.1:3451-12652 GCA_964415395.1 uncultured bacterium | reverse complement strand
CCCCGGCGGCCTTTCTTCCTGGGATTTCTTCGACATTCTTTTAGAAAACACCCACATCGTCGCGATCCCCGGCCGCGGCTTCGGGGTCTTCGGAGAAGGATTCGTCCGCTTCTCCGCTTTTGCAGAACCGACCGCCCTGGCCGAGGGGCTCTTGAGGATGAAAAAACTATGAAACAGATTTTGACGACCCAGCAGGAAGCCTTTTTCACGAAGCACGGCTATATCGAACTGGAAGGACTCGCCCTCGATCTCGAAGCTCTCCGCCCCCTTTTCCCTGAAAAATACGAACTCGGGCGGGATCTCTGGCGCAAACACCCGGCCCTCGAATCGCTCCTTCTCCGGAAAATCGGCCCCTTCGCCCTGGCGCTGTCCGGAAAACCCCAGATCCGCCTTGCGTTCGACCAGTGGCTCCCCGCAAACTTCCACTTCGATAAAATGGCTCCCTGCAAAGACCTCTTTTCAGTCCAGGGTCTCGCCGTCTGCTGCCTCCTCTCGTTTGCGGAAGTCCCGCTCCCCCGCGCTTCCGATCTCGGAATCCTTCCGCTGCCTTCCCGCAAAGGCCATCTCCTCTTTTTCAAACCGACGCTGCTGCTCGATTGGCCGAAACTGGCCCGCTCGGGCGCGGAGCTCTACCTCTCCGCCTACGCCTTTCCCGCCTCGGTCTACGTCCAAAATCTGAAAGACCCCTGCACCAATTCGCTCAAACCCCTCGGCTACGGCTTCGGCGACCGCCTCGCTAGCCAACACCACCCCATCATCAGCAATTAATAAGGAATTGACTCGACGCCCCCCCGTCTTTATCATGACGAAAAACGGGGGTTCCCTTGCGATTGCTCCTTCCACTTTTCCTAGCCACCAGCCTTTACGCCGCAAACCCCTCTCTATCAACACTTTACTCCACGCTCGACCCCACCTCGGTCTCGCAGCACTTCGCCTTCTACGAGCTCTATCCGAAAACGCCGGAAGGCAGGCAGGCCCTGAAGCACGCCTGGGAGCTGCTCAGCCGCGGACAGGGAGGCTTCGACCCCGAAATCATCCTCCCCTCGATCGATATCCAACCGCTTATTTCGTTCGTCAACCGCTCGAGCCAGGACAGCGCGCCCCAGCTCGGCGAAGAACAGCTCGCCGTCATCGAAAAACTTTCGCGCCATCTCGGCAACCGGAAATTGAAAGGGTTCGGCCTCTGGGATTTGGAAACGCTCTACAAACTCCCCTCGGAAGAAATCGACCTGGCCAGAGGGCTTTTGCTTGCCGAACTCGGCTCGAGCGCGGACGCCCGCCCCAAGATCCGCAGCTATGAGGCGAACATCGACCTGATGGCGCTCCAGATTTCAGCGCGGCTTCATCCAAATGCAACGCCCGCAGAAAAAATCCGGGCGATCAACGACTACATCTTCTCCGAGATGCGCTTCCGCTTCCCGCCCCATTCTCTCTATGCCAAGGAAATCGACGTCTACACCTTCCTCCCTTCCGTCCTCGACAGCCGGAGAGGCGTCTGCTTGGGCGTATCCATTCTTTACCTCTCGCTGGCGCAGCGCCTTGAACTTGGCCTCGAAGCGATCACTCCCCCGGGCCACATCTACGTCCGCTACGCCGACCCGAACGGCGGAGAGATCAATATCGAAACGACCGCTCGAGGGATCGACGTCCCCTCCGAAGTCTATTTGGGCATGGAAACCCGCAAGCTCCAAAAGCGGAATATCCGCGAAGTGATCGGCCTTGCCTTCATGAACCAGGCAGCCGTAAGCTGGCACAGGAAAGATCCAGAGACAGCGATCGCTCTGTATGAAAAAGCGCGGCCGTTCCTCGGCGACGATTACCTTCTGAATATGTTCCTCGGCTACAACTACCTGTTTGTCGGGAGAACCGAGGACGGGCGCAAGCTCCTCGAGAAAGTGAAAGGCTTCGTTCCCGACCATGCGATTTCAGGCGATACCGTGTCGGAAGATTTCATCGCCGGCAATATGACCGCGGACGCGATCGAAGCGATCTTCAGCGAAGTCGACGAAACCCGAGGATCGATCCAGGAAAAACAGAAAAAACTGGAAGCCGTCGTAGAAAAACACCCCCGCTTCCGCCAGGGGCTTTTCCATCTAGCCGTCACCTGGCTGCAGCTGGGGCGGGAAAAAGAAGCTCTCCCCCTTCTGGAAAAATATATCCAGATGGTTCCGAACGACCCCACGGTCAACTACTACCTATCAGCGATCTATTTCGAACGGCACAATTTCCCCCTCGCCTGGAAATACCTGCTCGCCTCGGAAAAAATCGTCCACGCTAAAGACCACCATCCCAGGGCTTTAGAAGAGCTAAGAAAGAATTTATTACGATCTTGTCCCGAACCAACAAATTAACTATAATACATCCTAAAAAAAGGCGTATTATGGTTTCAATCAAAGGTTTTACTGATTACGTTTCAAGCTTTACAGTAGTCCAAAAAGCAAGCCAATCTTTCGACTCTCTGAAATGCTGGAAGAAAAAAGAAAAAGAAGACCTTACGGAAATCGACGTCGAGACGCAAAGGCAATACGGCGAGTCGATCCGGGCAAAGGAACTCTACCTCGCTGGGAATAGAGAGGAGGCGATGAGTATTTTAGACGCAGAGGCCGGCAAGAATAACCTCTACGCCCTCTCCCGCCGCGCTTCGATTCTTTTAGACGAAGGAGACTATAACGGTGCTTATGCCGATGCGGCAGACGTATTGGCTTTGTGTACCTGGAACGGCGGGCGTAAAACCAACGCGCTTTATGTGGCAGGACAGGTCTTCCTCCATGATAAAGACCCTGCGCGCGCCTATCTTTACTTCAAACAGGCCAGCGAAATAGATCCCGCGTGGCTTCCTGCTCGGGAAGGAATGGCTCGTTCCGAACTGGCTCGCGGGCATTTCGACGAAGCTCTTGAACTGGCCGAAGCGCTGCTGCAGAAAGGGATTGAACACTCCTCCGCCAGCACTGTCGAATGCGCCTGGGAAATCAAAGGGATGGCTCATTTACGCAAAAGAAACGTCGAGAAGGCCCTCTTCTGCTTCGAGCAAATGTCCGGCGAATCGAAAGCGAAGCTCATCGCCAAAGCCCTTAAGTCCGTGAAATAACGCTTGAGGGGCAAGCCCTCTATCCCTTACGCTGGAAGCCCTCCAGCGTAAGGCGTTTTATGATCATTTCCCTCTTTCTTGCTTTTTCCTCTCTCACCAGCACGCAGCCTATCGACCAGGAAATGTCCCCGAAAGAAAAAAAACAGACGGGACTTCATAAACTCACTGAAAAAGAGAAATCCGAGCTCCAGGCGTGGATCGACAACCATTACGCCAAACGGGAAACGCCTCTCGAAACTCCTGCAGAAGAGAAGGGAATGCTCTCTGAAAACCTGCACAACGGCAGCTACATCCGCCTCGCCACGGGATCGCTCTGGAAAATCCACCCGAAGGACATCCCGATCACCCAGGGCTGGATCACGCCCGTCGATATCCGGATTGCGCAAAGCGGCGATCCCGAGCACCTCTTTAAGCTCACGAACACCCTCACAGGCTCGTCTGTAAAAGCGCAGAAAGTCGGCGAAGTTCCTTCAAGCAAAGAATCCTAAAATCGGCTACAATCAACTCCTGATTTTTAGGAGTTGATTATGGCACCCCAGTTCACCGAAGCTCTCACCCAGGCGATCGAAGAGGCGTTCCAATACGCCCAATCGAAATCCCACGTCGAAGTCACGGAGAACCACCTTCTCCGCTCGCTTCTTCTCGACCCGCAAGGCTATTTCTCCTCCCTCTGCTCAACTGCGGGACTCGATGCCTCTCTCCTGCTCAACCAGACCCAAACCGCCCTCGCCGCGCTTCCGACCTACTCGGGAGCTCCCAGCGCGCCGCAGGTCGCCGTCGGCCTCCAGCATAAAATCCAGGAAGCGGAAAAACTCGCCAAATCGTGGAATGACGCCTACATCAGCAGCGACCATCTCTTCCTTGCCTACTGGGACAAACCGGTCGAGCCATTCTCCTCATGGAAAAAACTCTCCAAAAAATCACTGAAGGAAATCGAAGCGGAAATCAAAAAACTCCGCGCGGGCCGCCACATGGACTCCCCCAGCGCCGAGTCGAACCTCAAAGCGCTCGAAAAATTCTGCAAAAACCTCACGGCGCTTGCTAAACAGGGAAAGCTCGATCCCGTGATCGGGCGGGATGAGGAAATCCGGCGGACCATCCAGGTTCTCTCCCGCAGAACGAAGAATAACCCGATGCTTATCGGCGAGCCCGGAGTCGGCAAAACCGCAATCGCCGAAGGACTCGCCCACAGGATCGTACAGGGAGACATCCCCGATTCGCTCAAGAAAAAAGAGCTGATGTCGCTCGACATGGGCAGCCTGATCGCCGGCACGAAATTCCGGGGCGAATTCGAAGAGCGGCTCAAAGGGATCCTCCAGGAAGTGGAAAAGAGCGAGGGAAACATCATCCTCTTCATCGACGAAGTGCACACCCTTGTCGGCGCTGGGGCCTCTGAAGGCTCCATGGACGCAGCCAACCTCCTCAAGCCCGCTCTCGCCCGCGGCGTCCTCCACTGCATCGGAGCCACCACGCTCAGCGAATATCAAAAATACATCGAAAAAGACGCCGCGCTTGAGCGAAGATTCCAGCCCGTCACCGTCCCCGAACCCACTCTCGAAGACGCCGTCGCCATCCTCCGCGGCCTCAAAGAGCGGTACGAAATCTACCACGGCGTCCGCATTACCGAAGGCGCCCTTCACGCGGCCGTCTTCCTCTCGTCCCGCTACATCACCGACCGGCGCCTCCCCGACAAAGCGATCGACCTCATCGACGAGGCGGCCAGCCTCATCCGGATGCAGATCGGCTCGCTCCCGCTCCCCATCGACAAGAAAGAGCGCGAACTCGCCTCGCTCATCGTCAAACAGGAAGCGTTGAAGCGGGAAGGAACCGAGAGCGCCAAATCGGAAGCTGAAGAGGCCGAAAAGAAAATCGCCAAACTCAAAGAAGAACTCGGCCAGCTCCGCGCGAAATGGAACCAGGAAAAAGAACTCATTCAGACGCTCAAAGAGAAAAAAGATGCGCTCGAAAAACTGAAATTCCAGGAAGAAGAAGCCGAGCGCAAAGTCGACTACAACAAAGTCGCCGAACTCCGCTACAGCCAGATCCCCGCGATGCACAAACAGATTGAGGAATCTCAAGCGGCGCTCCGCAATCTGAAAGGGCGCCTCCTGCAAGAGGAAGTCGACGAATCGCTGATTGCTCAAATCGTCGCCAAATGGACCGGCATCCCCGTTGAAAAAATGCTCGAGAAGGAGACGCAGAAAATCCTCCAGCTGGAAAAACACCTGGAGAAGCGGGTCATCGGCCAGCCGCTCGCCATCAAATCGGTAGCGGAAGCGATCCGAAGATCCCGCGCAGGCTTAAGCGATCCGGCGCGTCCTGTCGGCGTCTTCCTCTTCGTCGGCCCCACCGGCGTCGGCAAAACCGAACTCGCCACAGCGCTCGCCGAACAGCTCTTTGACAAAGAAGAAGCCATCATCCGCCTCGACATGTCGGAATACATGGAAAAACACAGCGTCTCGCGCCTCATCGGCTCCCCGCCCGGCTACGTCGGCTACGAAGAAGGGGGCCAGCTCACTGAAGCGCTCCGCCGCAGACCCTACTCGGTCGTCCTTCTCGACGAACTCGAGAAAGCGCACCACGACGTTTTCAACATCCTTCTCCAAATTTTCGACGACGGCCGGATCACCGACGGGAAAGGGCGCAAAGTAAACTGCAAAAACGCCCTCTTCATCATGACCTCCAACCTCGGCTCCGATCTCCTCCTCAAAAAGATGGAGCAGAAAAAGGAGTGGAGCAAAGAAGAGCTCCTCGCTGTTATCGACCCTGTCCTCAAATCGACCTTCCGCCCCGAATTCCTGAATCGGCTCGACGAAGTTCTCCCCTTCCTCCCCCTCAAACTCGAGGACATGGAGCAAATCGTCGGCCTCCAGCTCAAACGGGTCGCCGACCGCCTCCTCGAGCGGCATATCGATCTCAAATGGGACCAAAAAATCCTCAAGCACCTAGCCGAGGAAGGGTACGACCCCGCTTTCGGCGCCCGCCCGCTGAAACGGCTGATCCAGCAAGAGGTCGTCAACCTTTTCGCAACGGCCCTCCTCGAGGACAAAATCCCTATCCACTCGCAGCTTCTTTTGACCGCCCGCAAAGAAGGCGACCATCTTTCCATCGAATACGAAGTAAAAAAGACGGCTAAAAAATAAGAACAGAAAAATTACAGGATGGGAAGGATAGTCGGTTCGCTCTGCGAACCGGCAGGATATACAGGATAGAAAAAATAAATAGCCGCCGGGTTCAGCCTCAAGAATTGAGGCTGGCTGCGCCGCCGGCGCAGCTGCAAACTCCGTTTGCATCCGGCGGCCTCTTTCTTTGATCCTGCAGCCCGCCGATAGGCGGGCGTATCCTGCCCCCTCGCTGTGCGAGGGGCTATCTTTCCAGCTTCGCAGAGCGAAGCGGATCCTGTCCTTTTTAACCCCCTCTGCGAGGTCGAAAATCAATTTTTTGCTTTCACGCCCCTCATCTCTCCTATTGTGAAAATATGATTGGAGTTGCTATGATGGCACCTCAATTTAGGAACAGGAACTCTTATGCCTAGAATCTGCGCAATCACTGGAAAAAAAACGAGCTTCGGACGCACCTACTCTCTCCGCGGGATCGCGAAGAAGAAAAAAGGGATCGGCCTGAAAGTCACCGGCTGCACCAACCGCCGCTTCAAACCCAACCTGAAGAAAAAGCGTCTCTGGATTCCGGAAGAAAACCGCTATGTCACCGTCCGCCTCTCCATTGCAGGGCTCCGCACGATCGACAAAAACGGGATCACCGCCGAAGTCCGTAAAATGCGCCAGGCTGGAAAAAAAGTATAATTCAAGCTTGAATAGGGGGATGAGAGTCCCCCATGTTTTTCCGCAAAAAGCCTCCTCCTAAACGCAGTCCCCCTCCGCAAAGACCCCCTTTGCCCAAGAAAAATTTCACCCTCTTTTTTTCTCTCTGCGGAATATTGGCCTTCTGCGTCTGGTTCGTCATCCAATCCCTCGCCCCGAACCTACCCCGTCCCGAAGACCCCGTCCGCCTCTACTCCAACCAGTGCCAGCAGGATTTGCGCCTCACTCTCCTCGAAGCGATCAAAAACGCCCACTCCTCCATCCACCTCGTGATGTTCGGCCTCAGCGACACCTCCGTCCTCTCCGCCCTATCAAAAAAAATCCGAGAGGAGATCCCCACTACGATTTTTTACGACGCGAAAAACTCCCCCAAAATCGAAAAAATCCTCGCCGGCGGCTTCATCCACCCCGTAAAAAAAGCGGGCCTGATGCACCAAAAGATCCTCATCCTCGACGATGAGACCGTCTTCATCGGCTCGGCCAATATGACCACCGCCTCCCTCCGGATGCACGACAATCTCGTTATCGGCCTCAGGAACAAAAAAATCGCCCAATTCCTAAAGACCCACGCCCCCAGCTCTTCCGGCTATCTCCGTTCCCTTGTAGGCGGGCAAAACGTCGAAATCTGGCTTCTGCCCGACCCGAGAGGCCACGCCCTCACAGACCTCCGGAAAAAAATCCGCTCCGCCCACAAAACGATCCGGATCGCCCTCTTCACCTTCACCCACCCCCAGCTCCTCGACGAAGTGATCCAGGCCCAAAAAAGGGGCGTTGCAGTCACCGTCGTCGTCGACATGCACTCGAGCTACGGGGCCAGCGCCAAAACGATCGACCGGCTTAAAAAAGCGGGGGTGAAAATCCTCGTCAGCCGGGGCGTTCAGCTCCTCCACCACAAGTTTATTTACATCGACGACCGCCTCCTCGTCGCAGGCTCCGCCAACTGGACCAAATCGGCCTTTTACAAAAATAGCGACTGCATCGTCGTCCTCCACAACCTCAACGACGAGCAGAAAAACTTCATGACCCGCCTCTGGCGCCAGATCGAAACCAATGGGAAATAACGCCCTCCGGATCCTGTTGACCCGGGCTTGCCAGTAGGGTTACAATCAGCCTAGAGCTGGATATGATCAAACTATTGTCTGTCGCCTTCTCCCTCTTCCTCCTGATGGATCCGATCGGGAACATCCCCTTCTATATCAGTTTTTTGAAGGGACTCGACCCGAGACGGCAGCGATACGTGATCTTCCGCGAGATGATCATCGCCCTCTTCATCATCGTCCTCTTCAACTACTTGGGCGACGGGCTGATGCGTTTTCTCCATGTGGAAAACGACACGATCCAGATCGCAGGAGGGATCATCCTCTTCCTCCTCTGCCTGAAGATGATCTTCCCCCCTCCCCATGACCCCAACGAAAGCCTGCCCCATGAGGCAGAGCCGTTCATCGTCCCGCTCGCCGTGCCCCTTGTCGCCGGCCCCTCCGTCCTCGCCGCCGTCATGATCTACACCAAGCAGGAAACCAACGTCATCATGATGGGAGCCATCCTCCTCGCCTGGGCCGCCTCTCTCATCATTCTCCTGGCCTCCTCCTTTTTGAAAACCGTCCTCGGCTGGAGAGGAATCCTCGCCCTCGAGAGGCTCATGGGACTCATCCTAACCCTCATCGCCGTCCAGATGCTCTTAAGCGGCATCAGCTCATTCATCCAACGCCAATGAACTACCGGCTCATCCTTTCCTACGACGGCACCGGGTACTTCGGCTGGCAGAAAACCCGCTCCGGCCCTTCCATTCAGGAAGAACTCGAAAAAGCTCTCTTCCGGATCACCGGCGAAACAGCCCTCCCTGAAGCTGCCAGCCGGACCGACCGCGGCGTCCACGCCGAAGGGCAATCGGTTCAAGTGTCCTTGCAAAAAGAGCGCGCTCCCGCCCTCCTTCTCCGCGGCCTGAACGCCGTCCTCCCCCCTGCCATCCGCGTCCTCGACGCGCAAGCCGCTCCCGCAGACTTCCACGCGACCCTCGACGCCTCGGGCAAACTCTACCATTACCGCCTCTGCCTGGGCCCCGTCCAAGATCCCCTCTACCGCCTCTACTCCTGGCACTACCGCTACCCGCTCGATCTCTCCCTTATGGAAAGAGCGGCTCAATCCCTCTTGGGCGCGCACGATTTTTCCGCCTTTTCCAACGAGCCGGAAGAAAACCCTCTCTGTACTCTTGAAAAAATCTCCTTCGAACGCCTGCCCCAAAACAGGCTTCAGATGTCAGTCCAGGGCGACCGGTTCCTCTACAAAATGGTG
>CAYPZU010000031.1:0-3441 GCA_964415395.1 uncultured bacterium | reverse complement strand
CTCGCCGGCACCCTTATTTACATCGGCGCCAAAAAACTCCCTTTCGACGCGATTCCCGGCATTCTTTCTTCCCGCCAGCGGAAAAATGGAGGCGCGACCGCCCCAGCCCGCGGGCTCTTCCTTTCCGAAGTCTTTTATCCCGTTCTCCAGATACCCAAATAATATAATTATTTTTAATTAATTTATTAAATTTACATTGATTTTTCATAAATAATATGTTATAATTTTTTAGCATTTATTATAAAAAATATGAGATTCAATGAGCTCGATTTGTTCTGTAGGTTCTAAGATTTTGTTAGTCGGCGCCAGCGCAGCCCTCTGCTATTTTTACCCGGCATTCGGATTCACCGTCGCAGCGGGGATAGGAACGGTTGCCGCAACGAAATCAATCTGGCAGCGACTTCAAGGACAGCCCCATCCGGCCGCAATTCCCGCAGCCCGTCCGCCCGCAGACAACAGAGGCGCCGCCGCCCAAGGCGCAAATCGGTTTGCCCTCGAAATGTCAGACGCTGATGCTATCGCAGCCATCGAAGCCGTATATGCAGCTCAAAGAGACGATAGAAACGACCCTGACCTAACCGAAGCGGAATTGGCTATGATTGCGGCAGATAGGGAAGACGGCGAAGAGAAACACTTTGAAGAAAAGTACTTTGCTCCCGCAGCAAGACTGATGGAGCCGCACCAGGCTCATGAGGCAATCGACAGGACAGAGTCCGAATACGAATGCCCTCTTTCAGGAGAAAAAATCCCCGAACTATTTTTAATAGATTTGAATGACGGACGCGGGGATCCGCAATATTGCGACGTCCGCTTTCTGGTTAAGTCTCTTCTCAATGACAAAAATCCTCTTAACCCCTTTACGAAAGTCAGCTTGGAAAATGGCGACCTCATCCTGCTCTGCGGCAAACTGGGCATTCAAGAGGACGCGTTTACCGAGATTTTTAAAGGAGAAATCCCTCGAGACATCCTGGCGGAAAAGAGAAGAAACCATCAACAAAACGCCCAAAGAGAACTCGAACAAGATCCCGCCTATCAAGCTCTAGCTGGAACGGTTCAAGACGATCATTATGTCCGGGAAATGACAGCGGTGCTGCAGCAGCATCAAGTTGTGGAAAAAGACGTCCGGTCATCTGCACGCCTGGAACTGTTCGGAAGGACGATCCGCCTCTATGCCGCCGATTCTCCTTTGGCTTCCGAGCTGGTTCGGTATTATGAACTAAACGGCCTCATCTCGGTTCCCAGGCTAGACCAGATCTAAAGCGCGCCATCGATTCTTGGCCAGAGGGGTGAATATCCCTTTGCAAGATTGGGAGCCGGGAGTTAAAATCAACCCTATGAGCAATCGTAACGACCCCTGCTGGTGCGGAAGCGGACAAAAGTGGAAGAAATGCCACTACCCGCGCCCCCCGACGAAAGAATCTCTTGCCAAAACCTACCTAGAAGAATTTGGCATCCTCCTCAAGACGCCCGAACAGATCGAGAAAATCAGGCGGGCCTGCAAAATCACCGCTCAGATTCTCGACGAACTGTGCAAGGCTGCCAAAGAAGGGGTGACGACTCTCGAACTCGACGAACTCTCCCGCAAACTCCACAAGCAGGCAGGAGCGATCCCCGCTCCGCTCGGCTACGGCCAGCCTCCCTACCCCAAGACGATCTGCACCTCGCTCAACGAAGTGATTTGCCACGGCATCCCCGATAAACGCCCCCTCCAAAACGGCGATATCGTCAACATCGACGTCTCGTGCATCGTCGACGGTTTTTTCGGCGACTCAAGCCGGATGGTTTGCATCGGCGAAGTATCCGAGGAGAGAAAGAGGGTCGTTGAAGTCTCTTACGAATGCCTCATGCGCTCGATCCGCGTCTGCAAACCAGGCGGAGAGGTGTGGCAGATCGGCGATGCGATTGAAGAGTACGCCAAAACGCGCCACTGCTCCGTTGTGAACCAGTTCGTCGGCCACGGAGTCGGCGTCGCCTTCCACGAGGCTCCCGAGATCCCCCATCATTACAATGACATGAGGATCCCGTTCGCCCCAGGCATGACCTTCACCATCGAGCCGATGATCAACGCAGGCAAGCGCGAAGGAATCGTCGACCCGCACGACCACTGGACCGTCCGAACCAAAGACGGAAAGCCATCCGCCCAGTGGGAGCATACCATTCTCATCACCGACACAGGCCACGAGATCCTCACCTCCCTCGATTAACAGAGAGCGCTGAGTTTTTGCAGAGTTCAGGACTTCCCCGATCGTTGCGGCCAGAAAAACGATAAGACCGATTCAACGATAGAAGAGGACGCGCCGAGAAATCCCTCTCTACTGGACAATTGTTGAAACGGGATCGGTTTCGTATCCGCCGCTATCAAAGGCTGTAACTGAATAGAGGGTCGCCGCGCCCTTCTGCCTGTCATGGTCTTCATATTGCAGAGAAGAGGCTCCTAATGTTGCAATCCTGGCCCCGTCGCGATATACGTAATATCCAGCTGCATTCTCGCTAGTTGCATCCCAGACCAGCAGATTGAAAAATTCGTACACAATAGCGTAATCATTTCTCTTCTGCGAACCCCGGAGATTCGCGGGAGGCGGGAGGAGCGGGCTGAACGCAAAGGAAATCGGACCAAAGATTCCCGACAAAAGGGGAGATCCCGGAAGGGCGGCCAGCGTTACGGGGTCGAAGAAAGTTACCCGGGAAACCGGCGGCATCGCCGTATTGTTTTCCCCTACATACAAACGCGTTTCGGTACGGTTGAGCGCGAATTGGAAGGCGTCGGCCCCACCTGTCGCCACAGGGCCCGTCAAAACTGCCAGACTCAAAGGATCGGGGTCAAGAATTGCGATATCATTCGACGGAGGGGCTAGAATCCTCCCCAATACATAGAGCCGGGTTCCATCGGAACTGATCGTAATTGCCCTTGGCACATCGAGACCATCATATCCGCCTAGAGGGTTGCTCAAGAGAGCCAGCGTCATCGGATCGTAAGCCCGAACCTGGCTAGTCATTGTCATCGAATCGAAGCCATAGACATAGAGGATTGTTCCCGAGGGATTGAAGACCATCCCGGCTGGAAAAAAATTCACTAATGCAAGAGAGTTCACAACCATCGAAAGAGTGGAATCAAACACAGTCAAATTAGGGGTGCTGAAATTGTTCACATAGACGAGCCCCCCATTCGGGTGGACCAGAACTGTAGACGGGCTCATCCCTCCGCTCGCAGCGGGAATCCCGAGAAGCGCTAAAGTGATCTGATCTAAACGGGACACTGTGTCGCTCGTCTGATTGGCCACATAGATCTCGGGAGAAAGGGGGTTGAGAGCGATAGAGACCGCATTCATCCCTCCGCTCGAAAAAGGAGACCCGGGGATCGGAAGCATCGTAGCTGTATCCATAACGATGACCGTATTGGGGATCGTTCCATTCGCGATATAGAGGCGGGTCCCGGATTCA
>CAYPZU010000030.1:0-25704 GCA_964415395.1 uncultured bacterium | reverse complement strand
AAAATGGGGCAACCTGGATTTGAACCAGAGACCGACGGGTTATGAGTCCGCTGCTCTAACCACTGAGCTATTGCCCCAAGAGGGGAGAGAATAATCGAACGGCCTGCGAAGTTCAAGGACTTCATTCAGTGAAAGCGGCCGCTGCAGAGTGCTATACGTCGTTCACTATAGCGGACGCATCCGAGCGCAATTGCTCTGTGAGGCTTTCGGTGGGCTTGCCCCAGGCTATAGCATTGTAGAGCTTGTCCAAATCAGAGGATGATGCGGTCGAAGGATCTCCGTCCCCAATCGTCTGGATCAGAATCGCGTCTTCATTCGGGTCGTCCGTTCCCAGTTCGTTGTATTCGCCGCCAGAGGCCAAATTGTTATAGAGCGCTTCGCAATCCGCCATAAGCTGGGATTTCGTTTCGGTCCCGCTATCGATTTCGTTGGCTAAGGCTGTAATTTGCTTGGAAATATCGGCAGCCCATTGCTGGTAGTTGGGGTTTACATTTGTCATGGAGAATCCTTCTTTTGTTCATTAAATTATACATCATTAAAATAAAGTTTATATAAACGGGTGTGTTGGTTGTAAGTGATTGGATAGAGGCGATTTATTGGAGGGTTGTTTGAAGGGAGCCGAGAAGGTGTATTCGGGAACGGTGTCATGCGATATCGACTGCCGGATTTGCGAGTTTTCTGCGTCGGTGAATTGCTGCGGGAAGGTGTTTCAGCGGGCTTGCAATAATTTTTGCTGCTTTTTTACCTGCTGCGGTCCCCAAAATCAAGAAATGAAATAGTTCAATATTTAATTTGGCTCTAGTTCTGTTCCCAAAAATGGCGGGGGAGGGGTATTATATAGGGCCGAATGACGGATGCTCTTGCCCACAGGCAGTCCCGGATGGGACGCGCCCTCGTATGGTCCAACCTGCTCAGCGAGCCGCTTTTTACGCTCTATGGGTTCATCGCCTTTATCCTCTATAAGGATCTGGGCGCTTCCGCTTTTCAAATCGCGCTGATGACGATGCTCAAGCCGGTGGTGACGATCCTGTCGTTCTACTGGAGCGCTGGGCTGAAAAACGGCAAGCTCAAATCCAATCTTTTCTGGGCCGGCTTTTTAATGCGGGCTCCTTTTCTCTTTTGCTTCTGGTTCGATTCGGTGTGGTATGTGATCGCAGCTGCGGTCAACTATATGTTTTTCTATCGGGCGTCGATGCCGGCCTGGCTGGAGCTTTTGAAGCAGAATATGAAGGAGGGGTCGCGGAGCAAGGCGTTCTCGATGAGTTCGGCTTTGGGCTACGCGGAGGGGGTGGCTCTGTCGCTTGCGATGGGGGGGCTGCTGGACAAGGATCCGGGGCTTTGGAAGGGGCTCTTCGTGGGAGCGGCGGTGATCGGGATGGGAGCGTTGTGGGCGCAGTCGCGGATCGAGGTGGACGCGGGGGGCGACGAGGCCGAGGAGCGGCTTTCGCTGAAGGAGCGGGTGGCAAGGCCGTGGAAAGATAGCTGGAAGCTGATCAAGAACCGGCCCGATTTTTCGAAGTTCCAGTGGGGGTTCATGCTGTGCGGGTTCGGGATCATGCTGATCCAGCCGGCGCTGCCTCTTTTCTGCGCGGACGATCTGGGGATTTCCTATTTGGAGATGGCGGCGGCGGTGTCGATCGCGAAGGGGCTGGGGTTCGCTTTGTCGTCGCCGATCTGGGCGCGGTGGATGGAGCGGGCGAATGTGTTCCAGATGGCGAGCGCGGTGTTTTTGTCGGTGGGGTTCTTCCCGGTGCTTTTAAGCTGTTCGGTTTGGGGGCTTTTCTGGCTCTACGCGGCTTACTTCTTGTACGGAGTGGGGCAGGGGGGGAGCCATCTGGTGTGGAACCTGTCTGGCCCGATCTTTGCGGGGAAAGAGGAGAGCTCAAGATATACGGGCGTGAATGTGGTGATGGCAGGCTTGAGGGGCGCGGTGGCTCCGCCTTTGGGCGGGTGGCTTGCGGTGGCATGGGGCCCGATCGAAGTGCTCATACTTGGGGGATTGCTCTGCTTTTATAGCGGCGCGAGACTCTATCAAAGGAAGAAAGAAGAAATTATTTCTGCTTAATTGAAGGGTGTGTATATAGGGGTTAAAAGCAAGATAGGCTCCTATGCGGACACTTCAATGCGGCGCTTTGGCGATTTGCCTGTGCTTTCTGGCGCAGGGACAGGCCGAAGAATCGGTTACTGCGAATGCAGAAGTGGCGGTCCTCCTGACGCGGAGCGACAGCATCCCTCCTGAAGTGCAAACGGCGACCGACCCTTATTTCGAAGGCTATATCCAGGCTCTGATCGATATGCACTATGCGGAATACCGCGTGGTGGCGATCGTGAAGAATAAAGAGGTGTGGCTGGCGAACCTGCCAGGCAACCGGCTCATCTCTGATAGTATCGTGGCGTTCGTGAAGGACGTTCCGGGCGTTGTCGAAGTGCATGTCTTGAATGGCGTGCCTCCCGCTGAAGAAGATCTGCAGAAAAAGTATGTGGACCGGCCCATTTTGAAGGGGATCTGGTTCCCGCAGATGACGGAGCTGTTCCAGCCTTTGGTTGCGGATCCGCGGGCTGTGGGTTATTCGATCGGCTACCGGAGCGGCGACCATGTTTGCGGAAGCAAGGCGGTGAACTTCTCGATGGGAGACGACTTCCCTGTCTACCGTTGGCTCGATTTGTTCTGGGGCGGCGATATGCAGATCGGCATCGAGGGGGGGATCTGGTCGGTGTTCAATATGGATCCAAGCCCCGACATCGCGGGCGGCACCGAACTGGTCAACACAGACTACTATTTCGGGATTCCGATTTCGTATGCGTCGGGGAACTGGTCGTTCCGCTTGAGGGCGTATCATATTTCAGGCCACGTGGGCGACGAGTATTTGATCAACCACCCGGGTTTTGTGCGGGTGAATCCGAGCATCGAGGCGATCGACTTTTTTACGTCGTACCAAATTTCTTCGGGGATTCGGCTTTATGTCGGTCCGGGCGCGTATGTGCACAGCGATCCGTCTTATAAGTGGAAGCCGCTGTATATCCAGTATGGAACGGAGGCGCGCTTCTTAAGCAGTATGTTCTATACGCAGAAGCTCTATGGAACGTGCTTCATCGCGATGCACTTCCGGAATCTGGAGCAGCTCGACTACAACTTCGACGGCACGTATATGGCGGGCTACGAGTTCAGCAAGCTGCAGGGGATCGGGAGAAAGTTCCGGTTCTACATCGAGTACCACCACGGCTATTCGCTGGAAGGGCAGTTTGCCAAAGAGCGGACGCACTACTTCCAGTACGATATCAGCTACGGTTTCTAAAAGCCGCTGCCGGCGCTTTTCTAAAAAGATCGCTTGGAATAGACTGAACTTTTTTTAACTGAGGGTTTCGATGAAAAAGGTTCTCTCTTCTCTCCTTGCGGTCGGCGCTGCGGCTTTGCAGGCGTCGTGCTGCAATGAATGTCCGTGCCCGGAAAAACCGGTTTGCCCCGAAAAGCCTTATCCAAAAGTGAAAAACTGCCGCGATTACAACGTGGTGGCGTTCGGTGATTTCCTTTACTGGAGGTTTTCGTCGCCGAACCTGGTCTACGGACGGGATGGCGTGGGCGTGCGCGGCGCAACGGAAAGCGCAGTGACGGAAGGGACGAGCCACTATCCAGATTTTGAGTACGATCCCGGGTTTAGAGCGGGTTTGGGTGTAAAGTTCGGACCATCCAAGGCGTTCGACCTGGTAGGCGTCTACTCCTGGCTTCACTCGAGTCCTCAGGGAAGCGTGTCGGGGAGTCCTATTTCAGCGACGTTTCTGCCGGTAAACTTCTTCAATAGCGGGACGGCGGCGACGAATACCTATTCTTACGCAAGCCTCGGATTGGATTTGACGTTCAACTGGGCTGAACTCCAGTCAGGCTATAGCTTTGCGGTGAACCGTTATTTGCTATTAAGGCCGTATATCGCGCTGACGGCGATCTTTATCGATGCGGATCTGAACGCTCATTATGAATACACGACGCCGGGGCTTGTGTTCCAGGTGGCGCGAACGCACGGAGAATGCGATTCCTGGTCGATCGGGCCTAAGGCCGGTCTTGATTTCGTAGCGCGCGCGACGGATAACTGGGGAGTCTATTTCAACGTGAACTTGACGCAGCAGATCACCCATATCAGGTTGAAGACGACGGAGACGCAGGAAACGCCTGCCACGGCGGCGATTTTTGATATCCAGAAGGGGCATTTGACGGAAAACAGGAACATCGCCCTCTTCAGTTTGGAAATCGGCCCTACTTTCGACGCCTGGTTCTACTGCGACAAGATCCATTTGCATCTTAGGGCGACCTATGGCGCGAGCAACCTGAACAACGGGGCGAACCTTTCGTTCTTAAACAGCAACAACGTGGATCTGGTCGAGCAGTCGGAATTCCGCGGCTTGAACGTTCGGGCTTTGGTAGAGTTCTAAGTTATTTTGGCTTAATTAGTTAAGTTTTCTGTGCGAGGGGGGCTTCTTCAGCCCCCCTTTTTTTTCTATCTGATTTACTCGCGGCTGATATATAGGGAGAGTAGGGTTGACCTCGAGACGCTTCTCCTATGGATTTGGACGCATTCCGCAAGCAATACACTATTCTGATTGTCGACGACAACGAGGAGAACGTCTATACGCTCCAGAACCGGCTGCAGCACGACGGCTATACGAATTTGCTGATTGCGAAGAATGGGTTCGAGGCGCTGGATGCAATCGCAAAGAAACAGGTCGATCTGGTGCTTTTAGATATTATGATGCCCGAGATGAGCGGTTTCGAGGTGCTAGCCAAGATCAAAGATAAGATTGTTGCGCAGACTCTCCGGGTTCTGATGATCTCGAGCGCAGATAGCCTGGACAACGTGGCTGAGTCGATCAAATTGGGAGCGGACGATTTCCTGCCCAAGCCTTTCAACGGCCAGATCCTGAAGGCGCGGATCGGATCGTGTATCGAAAAGTCATGGCATGTCTATCAGGAAAAGCTGCTGAAGAAACTGGTGGAAGAGGAGAAGACGCGTTATCTGGGTCTTCTGAATGCGATTTTCCCGCCCATGGTGGTGAAGGAATTGAGCGAAACGGGAACCGTGAAGCCGCGGCTTTTAAAGAATGTGGCGGTGGTTTTTGCGGATATCGTTTCTTTTACGAGTTTCGCGGAGACGCACGATCCGAAAGAGGTGGTCGACGGCCTTCAGTATTTTATCGATGTGTGCGAGACGACAGCCGCCAAATACCATTTAGAGAAAATCAAGACGATCGGGGATGCGTTCATGGCGACGGCGAATATGCTGGAGCAGATCGAAAACCCGGTGCTTGCCTGCGTGCTTTGGGCGCGCGATTTGATCGCTGGGATGGGGAGCGCGAAATCGCACTGGGAAGTGCGGGTGGGGATCGAGCTGGGCGATGTGATCTGCGGGGTGATCGGGACGCGGGAATATCTGTTCGATATTTGGGGCCAGTGCGTGAATATTGCGTCGCGGATCGTGTCGACGGCCAGTCCGAATACGATTTATGCGTCGGAGGCTGCCTGGGCGAGAGTGTCGAACCTGGTGTCGGGTTCGCTGGTCGGCGAATTTAAATTAAAGGGGCGGGAGGGATCGACGAAGCTGTTCCAGATCGACCTGACCGATGCAAACAAGGGGACTTTGCATCCCCCAAAAACTACTTAAAGGAGATCTGCAATGACAGACAAGTCGTTAGAATTTTTCAAACTGGCGAACTATATCGGGGGAACCGCCCTGATCCTGCTGGGGATTTTCGGGTTCATTCCGGCGATTACGCCGAATAACCATGTGTTCGGGATCTTTATGGTGGACGGAGAGCACAACATCATCCATATCATCATTGGATCGATCATGTGGATCGCGGGGCTTTGGACAAATCGGTTTACAATTTACCTGATCCTGCTGATCGGTTTTGCCTTCCTGGGTCTTTCGATGTTCGGTTTCTTCTCGCAAAAATCAATTGGTTCGTTCAACACCGCGGATAACTTGCTCCACCTGGGGATTTCTCTGTTTTCTCTTTTCCAGGGATGGCTGGTCAGCAAAGTATCAGAGTGAGTTGAACTCATGGAAGGAAAAAAGCGCCCCTTCTTCGGCTTTACGTTCCGAATGATTGCGTTCGGAATCAATGTGATCATCATTTCGGTGTTCATCAGTTCCCTGATGACGTTCCGGCAGACAGAGAATATGCTGAAGAAGGCGTATGAAAAAGCGCCGAAAGGTTCCCAGGATTACGGGCACGATCTTTCAGTGCTCTATGTCCAGTACGGTCTGGGCGCGTTCCTTTCGATTCTGATCACTTCGCTTTTAGCCTTCCTCTTTGCCAAGAGGATTTCTACGCCGATTCTGAAGCTGTCTGAAGCGGCGGAGGAGATCGGCAGGGGGAATCTCGATTATGTGGTCGATATCCATCACAAGAGCAAAGACGAGATCGGGATTTTAGCCGATCAGTTCAATCACATGCTCAGTCAGCTCCGCTCCTATACGCGCGATCTGGAAAAGATGGTGGATGAGCGGACGAAAGAGCTCAAGGTGATGAAGGAGCGGGCGGAATCGGCCAGCCAGGCGAAGGGGACCTTCCTTGCGAATATGAGCCATGAGCTGAGGACGCCGCTGAACGCCGTAATCGGGCTTAGCGAGATGCTTTTTGAGGACGCCAAGGAGAAGAAGGACGAGTCGCTGGTCGAACCTTTGCAGAGGATCAACCGGGCGGGCAAGCACCTGCTGGACCTGATCAACTCGATCCTCGACCTCTCTAAAATCGAGGCGGGAAAGATCGAGCTGGTTCTGGAAGAGTTCGATATCAAAATGATGATGAACGACATCAAGATCCTGAGCGAGCCTTTGGCCGCGAAGAAGGCGAATCAGCTGGTTCTAACGGTGGACGATGCGCTGGGCAAGATGGTGGCCGACAGCGTGAAGGTGAAGCAGATCATCATCAATTTGATCAGCAATGCCTGCAAGTTCACAGAAAAGGGGCAGGTGAAGATCTCGGCCAGAAAAGAGAAGGACATGATCGTCTTCGAAGTCTCCGACACGGGGATCGGGATGACGCCGGATCAGCTCTCGAATCTCTTTCAGGCGTTCACTCAGGGAGATGCGACGACGACGCGCAAATATGGCGGAACGGGTCTTGGGCTGACGATCAGCAAAAAGCTCTGCGAACTGATGGGCGGGCGGATTACGGTAGTGAGCGAAGTAGAGAAGGGGACGACGTTCACCGTCGCGATCCCTCTTATCGTCCAGAAGCACGAAGTTTCGAGCGCGGCTCTTGTTTCGGGATTGAGTTCCAAGCAGCTCTCCCAGTTTACCGTTCAGGCTTCCGATAAAAACAAGAAGATCCTGATCATCGACGACGACGACACGTCCCGCGCGATCATCGTCCGCTTTTTGAAAGAGCAGGGCTACGAGACGCTGGAGGCGAAATCGGGGGAAGAGGGGGTGCAGCTGGCCCGCTCCGCAGCTCCAGGGATCGTGATCCTCGAGATCGCCTTGACGGGAGCGATTACAGGATGGGACGTCATCGCGCTTTTGAAAGGGTTCCCTGAGACGAAAGATATCATCATCATCGTGATTTCGATTATGGATGAAAAAAATAAGGGCTATTCTCTCGGCGCCGTCGACTATCTCGTGAAGCCGATCGAGAGGAAGGTGCTCCTCGATACGGTTGAGAAATTCAGGAAAGGGGCGACGGGCCTCTCCAAGGTGCTGGTCGTCGACGACGAAGAGGACACGCGGGTCTTTTTCCGAAGCGTTTTGGAGAAGAGCAATTGGATCGTTACCGAGGCGAAAAACGGGAAAGAAGCGATCGACCAGCTCAAGCAGATGCAGCCCGACGTGATTCTCCTCGACCTGATGATGCCTGTGATGGACGGATTCGATTTTCTCGACTATTTAAGGAAAACGCCCCATTGGCTGTCGATTCCTGTGCTGGTTGTGACGGCGAAAGTGCTGACGCCTGAAGACCGGGAGCGCCTGAGCGGGAAAGTATTTCAGATCATCCAGAAATCGTCCCATACAAAAGACGATATCTGCCAGTCTCTCAGCTCCCTGATACAAACTAAAAAATAGGCTGCCATGACGAAAGTCCTCTACATCGAAGATAACGAAGATAATATCTACATGCTGAAATCGCGCCTTGAGAGGAAGGGGTTCGAGGTGATCATTGCCCGAGATGGCGAGGAAGGGTATAAAATGGCGACAACGGCCTCTCCGGATATCATCCTGCTCGACGTAGGGCTGCCTCTTTTGGACGGCTACCAGGTGGCCAAGAAACTCAAATCGGATCCGAAGTATCAGACGCTTCCGATCATCATGCTGACGGCGAATGCGATGGCCGAAGACCGCGACCGGGCGCTCCAGGCAGGCGCTGATGAATATGAGCCGAAGCCGGTCAACATGGAAAATCTGCTGAAGAAGATCGAGATCCTCGCCAAGAAAAAGTGAGTTCCTTTACTCTACGTTCATGGTTCTTCTGTTTTTGCTTTTTTGCTCTTCTCTTTTCGCCAACCAGATGGAGCTGTATATCTATTGGGATCCAGACGCGAAAGGGAACGCTCTTTTTTCTTCCGGGCTTCCAGGAAAAATCAAAGAAACAGTCGCTGAAAGGGGCTGGGAGATCCGGAGCTGGGAGAAGGAGCGCTACTGGCCGCGGATGATCCCCTGGAATCGGGTGGAAAGCTGGCAAGAGCTGAAATGGCGCCTCGGTTTTGATTTGCCAGATGGTGGGACGGCTGATCTGTGGATTTTTTGGAATCTCGGCGCCTCGATCAAAAAATGGGATTTCAGCCGTCTTGATCCAAAAAAAATGGTTCTTTTTCTTTGGGAGCCTCCTTCTGTCGAACCGAAGAGCTACGCCCCAGAGATGCTGGCCCGTTTCTCCAAAGTGTTCACGTGGGACGACGATCTTGTCGACAACGTGAAGTTCTTCAAGTTCCATTACCCGGTTTTGCGCCAGAGGATTGGGGAAATTCCCTCTTTTCAGGAAAAGAAATTCTGCACGCTGATCGCCTCGCGGCTCTCGAGCAAATATCCGAAGCAGCTCTATAAGGAGAGGGAAAAGACGATTCGGTTTTTTGAGGACAAGCCGGGGGAGTTCGATTTATACGGGAAGAACTGGGAGAAGCGGAAATTCAAAAGCTGGCGGGGAATCATTCCAGACAAGCTGGCGGTTTTAAAAAACTACAAGTTCTGCATCTGCTATGAAAACACGCAGGGGCATAAGGGCTATATCACAGAGAAGATCTTCGACTGCTTTGCAGCGGGCTCAGTTCCGGTGTATTGGGGCGCGAGCAATGTGGAGGAGTATATTCCGGCGGAGGCGTTCATCGACCGGAGGCGGTTCAAAGATAACGAAGAGCTCTATGCTTTTCTAAAGTCGGTTACGCCGGAGCAGTACGAGCGCTATTTGGATGCGGCGGCGGCGTATTTGAGAAGTGAGAAGGCGCAGCTTTTCACCGATACGAACTTTGTCCGCTCCTTCACGGCCATCCTCGCCCCGTAGAATGAAATAACAGGATCCGCTTCGCTGTGCGAAGCTGGCAGGATACGCCCGCCTGATGGCGGGCTGCATGATAAAGAAAAGAAAGAAGCCGCCGGGTGCAAACGGAGTTTGCAGCTGCGCCGGCGGCGCAGCCAGCCTCAATTCTTGAGGCTGAACCCGGCGGGCATCTCATTTATATCCTGTAAATCCTGCCGGTTCGCAGAGCGAACCGAATATCCTGTTCATCCTGTTATTTTTATCTTCCTGCCCCCTCCTATTTCACGATGCAGAAGCCTTCGTCGAAGATGGGAGGCTTGTTTTCTTCTCTGTGCTCTCTGTGTCTCTGTGGTTGATCTTATTTTCTTCTTCTTCTTTCTTCACTTTACTATGCAGAAGCCTTCGTCGAAGATAGGGCCTTCTTTGCCGATCGGGAGCTTGTTTTCGAAAAAGCGTTTGTAAACGGAGAGGCCCGCTTCGGCCGTCTCGATGCAGTAGAAGCAGTTGCTGACCCACTCGGAGCCGGCGATCGTCTTGGTTTCGCGGTTGAGCTGGAAGCGGGAGGTGACTTTGCGCCGCCAGTAGTCGGGCTCGCCGAAGAGGAGGATCGGGTTGGAGGGAGCGGCGCCAGTTTTGCGGCGCACCTCTTCGAGGGTATATTCGAAGTCCATGCCGATGCCGCCGGGGAGGAAGATCGGGAAGTCGAGGTAGAATTCGGCTTGCCGCTCGACAAGGCGGTCGAGCCGGTAGGTCATCTTGGCGTCGATGTAGGGGTTCTGCCGCTGCTCGTTGACGACGCTTTTGCTGGTGGAGCGGAAGTCGACGATGTTGGCGCAGGAGAGGATGCCGAGGTTTTTGGCGACGCGGTTGCCCACTTCCATGGCGCCGGGGCCGCCTCCTGTGAGGAGGGCGATCGGAGTCCCTTTGCAGAGGAGCGGGTGGCTCATCGAGTCGCGCATCGCGAGGATGCCTGAGAGGAGTTTGCTGAGTTCTTTTTCAAAAACTCCTTCGATGAGGTTCGAGCCGTAGACGCCGAAGACGGTCGATTTGCGGAAATCTTCGACGAGGGGGAGGGGAACGAAGAGGCCCGCTTCCTTGTCGGGTTTGAGGACGAACTGGAGGATTTTGCCGGAGGCGTCGTCGACCCAGTAGACGGGGATGCCGAATTTGGCGAGGTCGAGGAGCATGGCCCGGTCTTCGTGGGAGAAGTAAGCTCCGTAAGCGGCGGAAGGGGTCTGGAAGTAGATCCGCTTAAGGCATCGCTGCACTTCGTTGTTGAGAAGCATCCGTTTAAGAAGCGGCGTGGGGAGGTGGCGCGCGAGGAGGATCCCCTGCGAGGTGATGAGTCCTTCCTGGATGGCTTTGAGAAACGGGAAGGCGGGTTGGTGCTCGACGTATTTTTCAGCGACGAGGGCCTGTCGGGAGGGGTGGGAGAGGCCGGGGAACTCGTGTTTGTAGGGTTCGCGGACGATCCAGTCTTTTGCGGTTAGGCTCCGCATTTGGCTCCCTTTGACGACGAAGGTGGCGGCGAGCTGGTTCTGCGGCGGCGGCGCGGTGGCGAAGGCGTCGAAGAGGCTTTTCGGGTCTTCGAGCGAGGCGAGGAGCTGGTCGCGGTCGGAGAAGAAAACGTGTTCGCGGTAGGGTTCGAGGGTGTAGAACTCGAGAGGGATGTCGTCGATGATCTGGTTGCTGGTGCCGTAGAGTTCGTAGATGTCGCCGGAGGCGTAGGTGTCGGGCTGAAGGACGTTGGCGGCGGCGTGGTGGAAGCCCTGCGGGAGGAGCGAGTCGACGACGCGGGCATAGACGGTGCGGATATGGAGCGGTTCGCTCCGGACGAGGAGCACTTCGTTGTCGCGGACGATCCGGGGCGCGCCTTTGGTCCAACTGTGGTGGAGATGGAGGAGTTGGCGCGTCTGGGAGAGGTTTTTCTTTAGCGCCAAAGCAAGCGTCGGTAAGAAGCTGTAGACAGTGGTTTCGTAGGAGATGGTGCCGTCGCGGAGCGAAATGAAGGCGACGGTGCGGCCGCCGATTTTTTCGAGGATGAGCGAGCCGCTTCCTTCGAGTCCGCCGAGGGAGAGGAGGGGGCGCCCTTTTCGGTCGGACCGGCCGAACATCCGCATGAGATAGTCGGGGTCGCGCACTCGGCGCCGTTCGTCGGCGGCGAAGAGTTTGCCGATGGAGGCGCCGACGGTGATGAGGTCGAGCATGGCTCCGGCTAGGTCGTTCAGGGGAGTGAGTTCAACCTGGGCAAAAGCGGTGTTGTGCTTCCGGTCGAGGTGGAATTCGCGCCCGATGGCGTTGATGCCGAGCTGGGCGAGAGTGCTCTTGAGGTTGAACGAAACGAGTTCTGGCTCGAGGTCGTAGCCGATGAAGACAGGAGAGATCTGCTCGATTTTGACGGTGGCGAGCTTTTTTTTCTTGTTGATCGGGTGGAGGTCGGTGATGAACCCGTCGGGGGTGACGAGGTCGGAGTGGTGCGGTATGAGGTAGTTTTCCATGGAGTCTTTAGTAGCCTTTGTTCTTTTCGTAGCGGCCCATGAGCTGGCACTCGGCGATGATGTGCCCTTTCATCGCCTGCTCCACTTCTTTTTTGGTGGATCCGGCGGGCAAATCGAGGAGTTTGTCGAGGGCGTAGAGTTTGAAAAAGTAGCGGTGCTCCCGGTCGGGCGGACAGGGGCCGACCCACTGGTTTCTCCCGTTGGTGCTTTTCCCGAGGAGGCCGTGGGGAGCGGAGTTTTCAGCGATTTTATGAGTGGCGGGTGGGATGTTGAAGACGACCCAATGATCGTACATCCCGTCGGGGCGGAGGGTTTTGGGGACGTCGGGATCGTCCATGATGAGGACGAGCGATTTGGCCTGCGCGGGGACGCCGCTGATTTCAAGGGGCGGATTGATGTTTTTCCCTTCGCAGGTGTAGAGGGAGGGGATGATTCCTTTTTCGGAAAAAGCGGAGCTGGTCAGTTTCATGGGTTTTCCTTAGTTACCAGGGGAGCCGTTCATTTTGATTGCTGAAGAACAACCCGGTATCTTTCAGAGTGATCTTTTCTAGAACTTTGCGGATTCCTTCGACGCTTTCCGAGGGGGAGATGCGTCCTGAGGGATTCATATCGGTTTTTACGGAGCCTGGGTGGATAGCAATGACGGCGATCCCTTCTTTTTCGAGAGATTTTGCCAGGCATTTTGTAATGGAATTTAAGGCGGATTTAGCTGAGCGGTAGACGAAGAAATGGCTTCCGTCGTTTTTCTCGATGCTTCCGTAGATACTGCTGATATTGACGATGATTTTCACCTGGCCTCTTGCCAATTGGCTGATGAGTTTTTGCGAAATCAGCTGAGGGGCGATTGTATTGACCTGGAGTACTTCGAGCCATTCCGTTGGGTCGACGGCTTCATGGCTCTCTTGGGAAGGACCGCAGATGCCCGCGTTGTTAATCAGGATATCGATTGATTCATTTTGGAGTTGTTCGGACAGTTTCTGAATCTGGGCAGGCTTTGCGACGTCGAGTTTTACGATCCGGAGCCTCTCTTGTGCGAGCTGGGATAGTTCAGTGGCTTTGCGAGGATTGCGGCAGCAGGCAATGACTTGCCATCCCAAAGCCAGATATTGTTTGGCCATTTCAAGTCCGATGCCCCGGTTCGCTCCAGTGATCAGAATGGTCTTCATGGGAACCTCTCTTAAAAACCTATTTTAGATTTTTTTTCCTATCTAGGAAAGGCATTTTAATGGTACGCTTTCTCTGCTTAAGCTGGCCCAATATGAATCATTCTATCGTATCTAGAAGTTTAGGCACTCATGACGGCTCGTTCCATGCGGACGAGGTGACGGCTTGTTCGCTTTTGCTTTTGTTCGACAGGATCGACAGGGACAAGGTTTTTCGGACGCGGGACGCCGAGGTTTTGGAGCGGTGCGACTACGTGTGCGACGTAGGGGGGCTTTACGATCCGGACAAGCGGCGGTTCGACCACCACCAGGCCGAATACAGAGGTTCGATGAGCAGCGCCGGCATGGTATTGCTCTATTTGAAAGAGCGGGGTGTGATCGATCCGCACCTCTACGACGCGTTCAACAAAACGCTGGTGATGGGCGTCGACGCCCACGACAACGGGCAGGCGAAGCTCGAACCGGGCACAGCGACGTTTTCACAGGTTGTCTCCAATTTTCTTCCGATCGAATACGACGTTTCCAAAGACGAAATGGACAAGGCTTTTTTCCGCGCCGTCGATTTCGCGATGGGCCATCTCGACCGGCTTCAGAAACGGCACCGCTACACAATCGACTGCCAGGCCGCTGTGAAGAAGGCGATGGCCGGGGCTTCGAATGTTTTGGTTTTCAATGAATCGATTCCGTGGATGGAGAACTTTTTCGAGCTCGGGGGCGAAGTGCACCCGGCGCAGTTCGTCATCATGCCTTCGGGCAATCACTGGAAGCTGCGCGGCATCCCGCCAAGCATGAACGAGCGGATGAAGGTGCGCAAGCCTCTTCCGGAAGAGTGGGCGGGTCTGCACGAAGAAGATCTCAAGAGAGTTTCCGGAATTCCGGGCGCCGTTTTCTGCCACAAGGGGCGCTTCATCTCGATTTGGGAAACCAAAGAGGACGCGTTGAAAGCGCTTCATTTCGTGACGAAAAAAGGAGGGTGAGATGTCGACCGTATTCGGATTGATCATTCAGGGGAAAATTCCGGCGAAAAAAGTGTTCGAAAACGAGCGGATCCTCGCGATCGAAGACATCCATCCCGTCGCTCCCGTCCACATTTTGATCATCCCAAAAAAGCCGATCGTCAACCTCCAGGCTGTCGAGAAAGAAGATTTGCCTCTCATTGGAGAAATCGTTGAAGTCGCTCAGAAGATCGCCGAAGAGAAAGGGATTTTAGACGGCTACCGGCTTTTGACGAATAGCGGGGCCGACTCGGGGCAGACGATTTTCCATCTCCATTTCCATCTGATCGGCGGGAAAGTGTTGAGCAAGCTCGCTTAACAGACTCTCCCAAAATGTTTTTCTGAGAGGTTCTGTTTCTTCAAGAAGCGGCAGGATCTGCGCATGATAGGGATCCAGAAGATCGAGATCTGCGGGAGAAATTTCGAGATGAACGCCGCTCAGGATCGCTTTCCCTTTTCCAATTTGGCACGAGATGATCGCGGGGGGCGTCCCGGGCAGATCGAGATAGCGGGCGAGGATGCGGCACGAGGAGAGATCGCCGGAAAAAAGGCATCCGCCGTTGTAGTAGGCGTTGAGCGGGCCGAGCGGGGAGGAGAGGCGGGCGGCTCTCGCTCCTTTCCGGCTGGCGTAATCGTAGGTTCCTCTCCCGTAGGCGGGGCCGACGCCTGCGCCGGGGAAGAACGCAAGCTCCCGCTCTTCGCACACTTCCGAGGAGAGCCCCCGGTCGAAATCGACGTCGCGGCACCCGTAGTAGCCTCCGGCGCAAAGACCGAGGTAGGAGCCGCCCCGCTCCACAAAGGCGCGGATCTTCCGGTTGCCGGCGCCTTTCAGGGCGGCGTGGTAGGGGCGGTCCCTCCCTCCCGGGACAATCAGGCAGGAAAAAGAGCTTTCCCACCCCCCCTCGATCAGATCCCGCGCTGTGAGAATCCGCGCTCCCGGAAGAGAAAACGGAGAGGCCCCTTCTCCCTGGTAAATAGCAATTCTTTGATCCATAAGCCCATTTATTATATGAGAAAGTTATGCTATACACAAACAACTTGAAGGGTCGGGAATATGGCAAGGAGGCGCCCTGAATCTGAGCCAGGCTTTGCCGGCGCCGAAGCAGCTAAACTTAAAAAGTTTAGCGCCGGGGCCCCCGACGATGCACCATCGTTGGGGTGGGGTGGAGGCGGGCCTCAAATTCAGTGGCTGCACGACGAAGCCAGAAACCAATTCTTCAGGTTGTTTGTGTATATAGGGGAAGGGGTATGAAGGGTCTTCTCGCTTCGTTTTTGGTTCCTGTTTTGGCGTTCGCCGCTCTTACGGAAGAGGAGGGGATTCGCCGCGTGCAAGCGCATCTTTTGATCGACGACAACCTGGCTGCCCTCGATGAGGCTCAGTCTCTTGCGAAACAATACCCGGAATCGCTTCCTGCTGCCGGCGCGCTGCTCGAGGCGCTGGCTGCGAACGGCTGGGAAGAGGCGGCTCTCGACGTCTGGACCCAGATCACCGCCAAAAATCCCGGGATGCTCTACGACCGGCATCTTTTGGAAGAGCTATCGTGGGGCGTATTGAAGAAGGGGATCGAATCGAATCAGTATGGAATCCGGCTTGCCGCGATGATCGGCGCCTATCTGACTCACGACGTGAGAGCGGTGCCGGTTCTCCTCAAAATGATGCGCGATACGAATGCGGTGATCCGCTCGGTCGCCGTCCAGATGTCGGCTTCCTACCGCGACGCTCCATTGAAAGACGAAATCCTCCGGATGATGAGCGAAGAGAAAGTCTGGATGGTCCGCCTTGAGGCGATCAAGGCAGCGGGACTGCTCCGAATCAAGGAACTCGCCCCGCGGCTGAAAGCTCTCGTGCAGAATGAAAAAACGACGTATGAGGAGCGGCAGCTGGCGATTGCGTCGCTGGTCGAAATCACCGATGATATTTCCCCTGAGGAATTGCGTTCGCTCGCGCGCAGCAACCGGGCGGGATTGCGCCATTTAGCGTGCATGATCGCGCTCCACTTCCAGATGGAGGAAGGAACGCCCGAAATTGAGCGTCTGATCGCCGATACGCACCCCGATGTGCGGGTGGCCGCTTTGAATGCCTTTGGGCTTCACTATCGGGAAAAGGTCGATGCGGCGAAAGCGAAAGAGATTTTGGCCGCCCCCCTGAAAGACAACGATCCGGCGGTGGCGATCACGGCCGCTTGGGCCGCGCTGCTGGTCGATCCTGCGTTCGGACGTCCCCACATGGCGCGCTGGCTCATCGACTCGCTCCCTGAAAATCGGCGCACTGCTGCTGCGGCTTTGTCGGCATCGGGCGGGCGCGGCGCCGATCTCGCTGCAGAAACGCTCAAAACGAGCGAAGATCCTTACGTAAAGGCGAATCTGGCTCTGGGACTGCTCGGGCAAAGAAGAGAGACAGCCGCCTGCTGCGATATCATTTACAATTTCCTCGTGGGCGAAAAGAGGATGTGGATGTGGGATCCGCGCCCTAACCCTCTTTTCCAGGTGCTGGCTCCAAGCCAGGTGCGCCATAGCGACCAGATCCCCAATTATCCTGAGGCGATCGACCAGATGACGCGCCTGAATCTTGTCTCGCTGCTCGCCCAGGTCGAAGATCCGCGCGCTCTGCCTGCTCTGAAGACCTTTTTGCAGAGGAAGAACTGGGGCATTACGGGAGTGGCGGCCGCGACGCTTTTGCAGGAAGGGGATGACTCGGCTCTTGAAATCGTCCGGGAGCTTGTGAACGATTCCGATCCGAACGTCCGGCTTCAGGCGTGCCTTGTGCTGGCGATGATGGGGCGGGACGAGTCGGTGCTGAGGGAGCTGAGAGGCGCCTATCTGGGCGCTGAACATGAGAAAAAACTTCACATTCTCGAAGCGCTGGGGCGCGTAGGCAACGCCGAAACATTCAGTTTTCTCGCCGGCGTGCTGCACGAGCCGTTCCCGATTTTGCGCGTCGCCGCGGCTGCTTCTTTGATCCAGAGCCTGAACCGATGAACCAATCGAAAGTAACCCTGGCGCAAAAGTTTTTAGCCGAGCGGCATCTCGACGGATGGCTGCTCTATGATTTCCACGGGAACAACCCGCTGGCCCGTACCTTTCTCGAAATTCCATCCCACAAAATGACGACGCGCCGGTTTTATTACTGGATTCCGGTGAAAGGCGAGCCGGTGAAGATCGTTCATGCGATCGAGCCGTATACGCTCGACCATGCGCCGGGGAAGAAAGTGTTATTCAACTCATGGCAGGGACTTGAAGCCGATTTGAAGAAGACTCTTTCCGGGGCGAAAAAGATCGCGATGGAATATTCCCGCAACAACGCGATTCCGTATATTTCGATGGTCGACGCGGGGACGGTCGATTTCATCCGCTCGCTCGGAATCGGAGTGGAAAGCTCGGGAGACATCCTCCCTTATTTTACGGCTGTTTTAACTCCCGCGCAGGCGGAAAGCCACATCCGGGCCGCCCGCGCGGTCGACGAGATCTGCCAGGGAGCATGGAAGTGGATTTCGGAGCATTTGAAAGCCGGGAAGAGCTTCACCGAATACGACGTCCAGCAAAAGATCGCTGCCGATTTTCGAAAGCGGGGCCTCGAGACGGATCACGACCCGATCGTCGCTGTGAATGCGCACAGCGCCGACCCTCATTATGCGCCTGAGAAGGACTCCTGCAGCCCGATCCGGAAGGGCGATTTCATCCTCATCGACCTTTGGGCGAAGGAAAAAGGGGAGGGGAATGTCTTTGGCGATATCACCCGCGTCGGCGTCGCCGCTTCGCAGCCGACAGAGCGGCAGCAGGAGATTTTTTCGATCGTAAGAAAGGCGCAGAAAGCGGCGTCCGATCTTGTGATCCGCCGCTTTGCCGAGAAGAAGCGGGTCGAGGGGTGGGAAGTGGACGATGCGGCGCGCGGAGTGATTGAGAAGGCCGGATTTGGGAAATTCTTTCTTCACAGGACGGGCCATAGCATCGAGACGAGCCTCCACGGCAGCGGGGCGCATATGGACAATCTCGAGATGCACGATGTGCGTCCGATTCTGCCCGGCACCTGTTTTTCAGTCGAACCGGGGATTTATCTCGCAGGTGATTTCGGCGTGCGCCTCGAATACGACGTCTATGTGAGTCAAGACGGGAGAGTCGAGATCACCGGCGGCGTCCAGGAAGAGATCGTTACTCTGGTCTGAAGAAGAAGTCGGCGACGACGTCAAGCGCAGGTCTTCCGGTTTCGATATCGTCGAAAACCTGAAGCGGAGCGCAGTGCTCGTTGGCTGCAAGGCGGGCAGCCCCAAGCTGAACAGACTCGTGGGGGATCGGCCCAAGCCCTTTTTTTAGGCTGGCCTCGTAAGGGATGACGGGATCTTCGGGGTGATAAATCACGAGTTTGCGTCCCTGGAGCTTTTTGTAAGAGCTTAGAACGTCCATTTCATAGCCCTGCGACTTCACAGCCGAGGCGATCAGCGAGGCGAGCCACTTGAAGCGGTTCAGCTTATTTAAGATGGCCCGGATCATTTCTCTAATCGATGAAAACGACCGTTCGTTTCCGTTCGGACCCGTCAGAGCGGGGTCTTGCGCCTGTGTTTTGACTGCGACCGCGCCGCCGAGGGAAAATCCATAGAAGGAGATCTGATGCGCCGGGACGCCGAGATCTTTTTGCACCCACTGGACGATCGACGATCCGTCGATTTCCAGATCTTTCGCCCCTTTGAATGTTCCTCGCGACTCTCCCACTGTCCGGTAATCGAACACGACGAAGTTCGTTGGAGTCCCAAAAACAGAAGGCCCCATGAGCGGAAGGTGGACTCCCTGGTCTTTCAGAGTTCCATTCGGCTGGAAGTAGATCATCGTAGGCGATGCGGCGTTGGCGTTCCGGGCGCGGAAGTGGGTTACGGAGAGAAGAGCGCCGTCGGGAGTGGCCACGGTGCATTCTTCGGCTGTAAATGAATTGCGGATCGTTTGGATCTCCGGAGTTGGATTCGGGTCGTGCCAAATGAATTGGTGGAGCCGCTTCGCTTCGGCTATTTCTTCCGGAGTTTTTTCAGCCGCGGGAAGAAGCACCCGGTTCGCAATCTTGCCGATTCCCGCACCGATCAGCCTGCCCAGCCCGATCGGGAAGATGACGGCGGAAAAGATATTCCAGGCGACGCGGGCGATTTTCCTTAGGAGGGTTTGGTCGGCCGGCTTGAGATGCTGGTTGGCGTTGTTCCACTCGGCTTGAAAAATGGGACGCTGGACTGCTGCCACGAAAGGACTCCTAGGCTATGTTGGCTGCCGCTGCTGCAGGCGGAGGCAGAATAAAATCCGCGATGGCATCGTCGGCTCTTTCGCCCGGATTTGCCATGTATTTATCGAGATCTTCGAAATGGTGGTCGACGATCCGGTCGTGCCCTTCGGCGATTTGTTCGGCGGTCTGATAGAGTTCGATCATTTGGAACGCGCGGTTCGCTTTGAGGGCGGCTTGGCGGGCGCTCGCAGAAAACGGAATGGTTGGATCGTCCCGGTGGAACACGATGAGAGCCTCGCCCCTGATTTTGTCCAGAGGAGCAGAAATGTTCCAGCCCTGGCTTCTCCAGGCAAATGGAAGCCAGAAAAAGAGGGGGCGGATCGCTTTGGGGATCGAGTGCCAGACGACTTCGGAAGCGGAGCTGAAGGAGCGCTCGTTCACATAGCGCGCTGTGCATTCGGGATGGAGCGCCTTGATGTTCGCCGAATTTGCGCCGCCGAGGGACCATCCGTACCAGCGCATCCGCTCTGGCGCTACATGGAGCGCATCGCGGGCGAATTGATAAGCCGACTCGGTGTCTATGAGAAGATCCTGCGCCCGTTTGGCGTCGCCTCTCGATTTCACCACGCCGCGGTAGTCGAAGACGACAAAATTGCAGACGCTGCCGCGCGCCGCCGCCTTGTCGATCAGCCATGAATATACATGCTGTTCGCTGAAGCAGGCGTTCGATTGGCAGAATACGACGGTTTCCGTATTTTCGTCGGATTGGCGATGGCGGAAATGGTAGGCGTTCAGCCGCGCGCCGTCGGGAGTAGCGATGTGGTGCGGCGTGATTTCGAACTGTTCCCTCACTTCGCGGTTATGGTCTCTGATCGGGCCGAAATAGAGATCCCGGAAAATCCTGTGGCTCCGGTGGATTGTCTGGTTGCCATAGAACCAGGCAGAGGGGAGGGTTAGTTTCTTGGCGACAAAGCCGATCGCCCATCCGACGACCCGCGCCAGGCCGATGGGGGGGATCAGGACTGAGAGAACGTTCCAGGCAGCCTTAAGCACTTTTTTGGCTGTGGTAGGCGCTGGATCTCTCAGCTTCTCATTCCAGACGGCCCGGAAAGTCGGGATTTCGGGTCGGATCGGAGCCGCCATTAGACGCGTACCGCAGGCAGGAACAATTTTTGGCGCAGTCCTTCCGGCGTCAGATCCAGCTCCAGTTCCGTGAGGGAAATGGGAGGTCTGTTCTCGTCGAATTTCTCTGGATCTGCTGGGTCTTTAAAGAGGAGATAGGTGTCGTTCTGGTCGTATCTGCGGGCCATTTCGCGGAGGTCGAGAGGGCGGGCGTCGACGCGGACGAGTGCGGTGTGGCTTTGGATGGGGAGAGTCGGATTGCGCAGCACTTGCGAGAAAACCGCTGCGTCGAGCGCGAATGGGATCGCCGTCTGCTCGCGGACCAGGTTCATATAGTTCCTTGCGCCGTGGCCGAAGTGAGGGTCGTTGTATCTTTGGTCGCGGGCTTCGCGGAATTCCTGCTGGAGGGTGTCCGACACTCTGCAGCAGAAATTGTAGCGGGCGATGAGCGGCAGGAGGGCTTTGAGAGGGTCTTGCCGGTTCAGCAGGGCGAGGGCGTTCATCGGAATCTGATCCATCGGCCAGTTCCTGTCGGCGAAAAATTGTCTTACTTCCTGTCCTGTCCATTGGGAAATTTTAGCCAGCTCTTCAGCAACGCCCCGCTCGATTTTAGCCTGGTCTTTGAAGCCGCCGCCGAGAATCCAGCCGGTTTCGCTGTCGTCCATACCGCCCGCCATCATCCGGAGTTTTGTGGCTCCCATCGCCAAAAAGGGAGTGGCGATTGCAAGGCCCAGCATGATGAAAGGGAGGGTTCCCGTCATGGCTCCGAGGCCGAGGGAGACGGCCAATACGGCGCCGACGATCGCGACAATCGCGATCGTTGTAATCGTCGCCAGCGTTTTCACGGCGAAAGCCTTTCTTTCGAGAGAAGCAGCGGCTTTCTCGGGAACCTGTGTAACAAAGCGGTTTAATTGGACAGCTTGAAGATTTCCACCTGCAGCAGCAATAGCCATAATAATTCCTTTGAAAGCGCTTGGGCGCCCACACTGTTTAATTTTGCCCAAACTTATAACCAATATTGGATTAAGAATCGAGCTTTAAGTGTCTGTAAATAAATTATTTAGTTTGTGTCGCGAGGAGGTGTTTGAGGGCCTCCTGTTTCATGCGCAAGTGGATCTGGGAGAGGCCGTTGGAGCGGTTCGGGGAAAGGCTGTCTGCGATACCCAGTTCGGATAGAAAGGCAGGGGGGCATTTTAAGATCGTTTCGGGCGCCTCGCCGCTGTAGGCCAGGATCAGGAGAGCGGCTAGGCCTGCTGAAATAAGCGCGTCGCAGGAGGCGGAGAAGTGGAGTTGGCCAGACTCAAAGCGAGTAGAGAGATAGAGGGTGCTTTGACAGCCTTTTACGATCCGGTCGGGCGTTTTAAGGGCGTCCGGATAGGGGGCGAGCTTTCGGCCCAGATCGATGAGCGCGCAGTACTTTCCTTCCGCGTCCAGCGGGGAAAAGATTTCCTTGATGCGGCGTAGGTTCTCGTTGAACGATTCTGTCATGCGAAGCCATTTTATCGAGGATGCTCATTAAAAATAAGAGGAAACTCATTGACTTAAATCGCCTAAATATAGTTTCATAAAAAGCATTTCCGAGCTGAAATCCTATGTCGAAAGAAGAAACGATCAAAATGGAAGGCAAAGTCGAAGAGCTTTTGCCCAACATGACTTTTAGCGTCCTGTTAGAGAATGGGATGCGTGTAATTGCCCACCTGAGCGGCAAAATGCGGATGAGGAACATCCGGGTTTATGCCGGCGATGGCGTGACAGTAGAGATGTCGCCTTATGACCTGACGAAAGCAAGAATCGTCTATCGTCAAAAGTAATTTTGAATCGTTTGTCGGAAAAAGATTGAAAATATAGACCCAAGTGCCTTAAGCTTTCATGCTTTTGAACAACAAACAATAGATGCCCAGGTAGCTCAGTGGTAGAGCACTTGCATGGTAAGCAAGTGGTCGTAGGTTCAATTCCTATCTTGGGCAAGCTAAAATTCTAGAGCCTAACGGAGGATGTTAGATGGCAAAAGAAGCATATCAGAGAACAAAACCGCACGTTAACATCGGTACGATCGGCCACGTCGACCACGGTAAGACAACGCTGACTGCAGCGATTACCAAGGTTTTGGCGGACAAAGGTTACGCGAAATACCGCGACTACGGTTCGATCGACAATACACCCGAGGAAAAAGCCCGCGGGATCACGATCAACGCTTCCCACGTTGAATACCAAACAGACAAGCGCCACTATGCGCACGTCGACTGCCCAGGCCACGCCGACTACGTCAAGAACATGATCACCGGCGCCGCCCAGATGGACGGAGCGATTCTCGTTGTGGCTGCGACCGACGGTCCAATGCCGCAAACGAAAGAGCACATCCTGCTTGCACGCCAGGTAGGCGTTCCTGCGATCGTCGTGTTCCTGAACAAGATGGACATGATCGGCAAGGGCGACGAAGAACTCGTCGAACTCGTCGAGATGGAATTGAATGAACTGCTCGAAGCGAAAGGCTACAAAAATACGCCGATCATCCGCGGTTCCGCTCTGAAAGCGCTGGAAGGCGATGCAGAGTACATCAAGGCGATCGTCAAGCTGATGGATATCGTCGACGAGAAAATCCCGACGCCAGTCCGCGAAGTTGACAAGCCGTTCCTGATGCCGATCGAGGACGTGTTCTCGATTTCCGGTCGCGGTACTGTTGTTACCGGCCGCGTTGAAAGAGGCAAAATCAAGGTGAACGACAAGATCCAACTCGTCGGAATTCGCGAAACCCGCGATACCGTTGCGACCGGTCTTGAAATGTTCAACAAGATTCTCGACGAAGCTCTCGCTGGCGAGAACGTCGGCGCCCTGCTCCGCGGGATTGAGAAAAACGATGTCGAGCGCGGAATGGTTCTCGCTGCTCCTGGCACATGCACCCCGCACACCAAGTTCAAAGGCACTGTATACGTCTTGAACAAGGATGAGGGCGGACGCCACAAGCCGTTCATCACCGGTTACAGACCTCAGTTCTACTTCCGTACGACTGACGTGACTGGAACAGTTGAACTGCCTGCAGGCACCGAGATGGTGATGCCTGGCGACAACGTAGAGCTGACAGCTGAACTGATCCACCCGATTGCGATGGAAGAAGGGATGCGCTTTGCGATCCGCGAAGGCGGCAGAACGATCGGAGCAGGAACTGTTTCGAAGATTCTGAAGTAATGGTTATGGGGGAGCTTAATAGCTCCCTTAGGGTGTGTAGCTCAGCTGGTAGAGCAGCGATCTCCAAAGTCGCCGGTCGGGGGTTCGAATCCCTCCGCACTCGAGATGGTAAATCTCGAGACTGAAAATGTTTCGAGAGTGCGAGCAAGCCAATAGTTTGGCTTGCGAGTGGGATTCGAAATGACGCGCGATGTTTTCCGTAAGGAAAACCGCGGGAATCGGCTCCCGGGACAGGACGGCTTGCCGCCTGCCAGGGAGGAATCCCTCCGCACTCGAGGTATTAAAACTCGAAGAGTAAAGTCTTCGAGGCGTGCAGAAAAAAATTTCTGCACAAGGTTCTTGGTCTAAATCACGAATTTAGATAGCCTTGCAAGGTTTGAACCCCACAATTTAGAGGCTGTAGATGTCGACAATTACAGAGAAGAAAAAACTCTCCTTCTTCCGCGAAGTGCAGAACGAGCTGAAGAAAGTGACCTGGACATCCAGGGATGAGCTGATGCTCTGTACGAAAGCGGTAATCCTTGCAACGTTTCTGTTTGGGTTCACGATCTACATCGTCGATTTGGGAATTCGCGGCTCTCTGGAATTGATCGGAGCCCTGTTTCGTATGATTTTTGGATAACTTGATTGGGTTTGTATGCATAAATGGTATGTCGTTCAAGTGATGTCGAGCCATGAAAAAAAGGTGAAGAAAGCGCTTGAAGAATTTCTCCAGTCAAAAGGGATGGCGGACGACATCGTCGAGATCTTGATTCCGACGGAGAATGTCGCCGAAGTCAAAAGAGGGCATCAGAAGATCAGCGAAAAGCGGATGTGGCCTGGCTATCTCCTCGTAAAAATGAATTTCCACGAAGAATCCTGGGCGTATGTAAAAGACACCCCAGGCGTCATCGACTTTCTCGGCGGCGAAAAGCCGACTCCGCTTTCCGACAGGGAAGTGGCCGATATCATGAAAGAGCTTGAGGACAGGCAGAAAGGCGTTGTCCAGAAGCATAAAGTCGATGTGGGCGACCGCGTCAAGATTACCGACGGCGTATTCGTCAACTTCACCGGCACCGTGACCGAAGTCAATCACGAGAAAGGAAGACTCAGCGTAATGGTCTCGATCTTTGGTCGGGATACGCGTGTCGACGACCTGGAATTCTGGCAGGTGGAGCAGTCCACGGCCGAGAATGCCAGCTAAGTAAATAATGAGGAGAAAGAGAAATCTTTCGCAAGCACTCATAAATAGGTAAATATGGCAAAAAAGCTAGTTAAAACAATTAAGCTGCAGATTCCTGCAGGGAAAGCCAACCCGGCTCCACCTATCGGCCCCGCCCTAGGTTCAGCTGGTATTAACATTATGGCGTTCTGCAAGGAATACAATGCGAAAACGCAGGAACAGGCTGGAGACGTTCTCCCAGTCGTGATCAGCGTCTATTCAGATAAGTCCTTCTCCTTTATTACGCGCAAACCTCCTGTTTCCAGAATGATTCTGAAGGAACTGGGGATTGAATCAGGCTCGAAAGTGCCGAACCGTGATAAAGTGGGCAAGCTGACCCGCTCTCAAGTAAAAAAAATCGCCAAAACGAAAGCTGTAGACATGCGGATCGTATCCGAGGAAGCGGCTGAAATGATGGTGATGGGAACCGCACGCTCTATGGGCGTCGATATCGTGGAGGGTTAAGCGATGCCGAAAAGATCCAAAAGAATGCAGGAAGTCGACAAGCTTGTCGACCCAAACAAGAGCTACAAGCTGGAAGAGGCTGTGGCTGTCTTGAAAAAGTGCCCTCCTGTCAAATTCGACCAGTCGCTGAACGTCGCCCTTAAAGTGGGCATCGATCCGAAGAAGTCGGACCAGCAGGTACGAGGCACGGTTTCTCTGCCCCACGGGACCGGCCAGACAGTCGTTCTCGTTGTCATTGCGAAAGGCGATAAGGCGAAAGAAGCTCTTGAAGCTGGCGCCGATTATGCTGGCGCGGACGAGCTTCTTGAGAAAATCAAGGGCGGATGGACCGACTTCAGCGCGCTGATTTCAACTCCCGACATGATGAGGGAGCTTGGCAAACTCGGTAAGGTTCTGGGACCCAGAGGCCTGA
>CAYPZU010000029.1:0-25749 GCA_964415395.1 uncultured bacterium | reverse complement strand
TCTTCGGATCGCCCACCGCCTGGAAAATCATCTCCATCTACGCGGCCTTCCAACTCGTCCTGATGAAACTCGTTCCGGGCAAGCCCTTCCTTGGCCCCATCACCCCAAAAGGGAACGTCCCGATCTACAAGGCCAACGGCGTCTCCTGCTTTCTGATCACCCTGGCTTCCTTCTTTCTAGGCGCCTACGTCTTCCGCTGGTTCTCCCCTACGATTATCTACGACAACATGGGAGAAATCCTCGGCGCGCTCAACCTCTTCAGCCTCTTTTTCTGCCTGTTCCTTTACCTGAAAGGAATCATGGCCCCATCCTCTACCGACTGCGGCATCACCGGCAACCCGGTTTTCGACTATTATTGGGGCACAGAGCTTTATCCCCGCGTTTTCGGCTGGGACGTCAAGCAATTCACCAACTGCAGATTCGGCATGATGGGCTGGCCCCTCATCCTTCTCTCTTATGCGGCAAAGCAGTCTGAACTATACGGCCTCAGCGACGCAATGGTTGTCTCCGTGGCTCTCCAGCTCATTTACATCGGTAAATTTTTCCTTTGGGAAACGGGCTATCTCCGCTCGCTCGACATCATGCACGACCGGGCCGGATTTATGATCTGCTGGGGCTGCCTCGTCTGGGTTCCCAGCATTTACGCCTCGCCGACCCTCTATCTGGTGAACCACCCGATCCATCTCGGCAACACGCTCGCCGCCGCTATCTTCCTGGCAGGAGCCGCGAGCATCATCATCAACTTCCTCGCCGACCGGCAGCGGCAGATCGTCCGCGCCAAGAACGGGGCGTGCCTCGTGTGGCGCAAAAAACCGCAGCTCATTGAAGCGACCTACCAGACGCAGCTCGGAGAAACCAAACAAAGTCTTCTTCTCGCTTCGGGCTGGTGGGGCATCTCGCGCCACTTCCACTACATCCCCGAGCTGGCCGGAGCCTTTTTCTGGTCTATGCCCGCTCTGTTCGACAACTTCTTCCCCTACTTTTACGTCGTATTCCTTTCCATCCTTCTCTTCGATCGGGCATTCCGCCACGACAAGAGATGCGCTGACAAGTATGGCGAGTATTGGGATCAGTACTGTGAAAAGGTTCCTTACAAAATCGTCCCCTACCTCTACTAGGCGGGATTAGATCCACCACAGAGACACAAGCACCTTTCCCACACAAAGCGTGATTGCTTCTCTGTGTACTCTGTGCCTCTGTGGTTTTTCTATATAATCTGTGGTTCTTCTGTATGATTAAAGGTGGGAGCGGAAGAAGTCGACCGCGAAACGGCCCGTCTCTTCATGCACAGGATCAGGCTTTCCGTCCGCTTCAACTCCGAATGGCAATACCTTTTTGCCGTCTTCAGTCACGCGGTTGAGAAAAGCAAAGTGGGAAATCTTGTCTCTTAAGATTTTTAGTTTGGATACCGCCGCATTCTTCACGATCTGATATGCGTGCTCCTCATGCGGCAGCACTTCGTCGTGCAAGCTGGCGATCAGGCCGATCGGCACGCGGATCTTCTTCAGCGACTCAGCTGGATAAATGAAAACTGCGGGGCAAATGAGCAGGATCGCCTTGATGCGCGGCTCTTTGTACTCGAGATAGGCCTCCGAAAAGTCGACCGCCTCCAGAGTCTCCAGGGTCAGTCCCTGGTATTTGTCTTTATGCTTGTAAACCGCCTCTTTGAAATCATGCGCCACGCCGCCGCCAAGAGCGATTCCAGTCGTGCCGCCCAAAGAGTAGCCGACAAACCCGATTTTCTCTGGATCGATAGAAGTTTTGAGAAAAGGATCGTCGAGCAGCCGGTCGATGGCGAAAGAGACGTCTTTCGCCCGGTCCCAGAAACGGAGGCTGAGGAGAGGATGGAAGCTCGTCCAGGCATTTCCATGATGTTCGAGGGAGGCGACGATGAAGCCCTGCTTCACGAGATGCTCCGCCAGCCAGCTCCGGTCCCGCCGGTCGCCGCGGTTGCCGTGCGACATGACGATGAGCGGATAGCTCTTTTTTTCTTTAGAAAGGGAAACGTTGCGCGCCTCTTTTGGATGGATCCAGACGGCTCCCAGATTTTCCTCAGCCGGACCGCACTCGTCTGTCGGATACCAAAGCTCGACTACGACAGGCCGCTTCCGGTTTTCATCTTCCAGACGCAGCGTCCGGACGCCAATCGAGTCGGCTTTTGGAGATGTGCGGAAAGACATCGCTTCCAGGGGGGAAGCTAGCGGCGCGAGGGACGTTAAAAAAAGAATAAAGATCGTCTTAAACATGCGCAAAAGAATGTTAGCAAACTCCCCGGTTTGAGGAAAAGAGAAGAAATCGGGTATTATCGTCTCCTCACCAGGAGGTTCCAGTGAATTTTTTATCCCATATCATTTTCTATGTCGACGACGTAGCCAAGACGATGGCTTTCTATGAAAAAGCGTTCGGCCTCGAGAGGGCGTTCATCGACCCCTCCGGCCACTACGGCCAGCTCGAAACCGGCCCGACCGCCCTAAGCTTTGCCTCCCACACTCTTGGAAAGCAAAATCTTCAAAACGGCTACCGGCCGATCTCTCCCAAAGAAATCCCCGGCTGCGAAATCGCCTTCACAACTAAAGACGTCCATAGCGCGCTCAACCTGGCCGTGAAGACGGGCGCCGAGCTCGTCGCTTCCCCTGAAGCGAAACCCTGGGGCCAAACGGTCGCCTATGTGCGCGATTTCAACGGAATTCTGATCGAAATCGCCAGCGATATGGCCTCCTGCGTCCCGGACAACGGCTGCAGCTGCTGCCACTAAACTTCGATGAGGCCCGCGGCGCGGATGGGAGACTCCGCCGCGTCGCGGACTTTAGGCGGAAAGACGATCGCAAAAGCGCCCCTGGCCGGCATTTGACTGAGGTGCGCGAGATTTTCCAAGATGTACATTCCTGCGCCCAAAATGATTTCATGCACCGGAAAGCCCTCATTGGACCCATCGGGGGAAAGGGTGTCGATCCCGATGCCCGCCGCCTTCCTTTCAACAAGAACAGCCGCAGCCTGAGCTGAAAATCCCGGGAAATGCATCTTCCCTCTTTCATCCGGATTCCGGTAGCGGTCCGGTTCGTTCCAATACTTTTCCCAACCCGTCATCGCACAGACGAGCGAGCCTTCGGGAATAGGCCCGTATTTCGCTTCGTAAGCGGAGAGATCCTGCAGAGAGACCAAAAGATCGGGATCGAGCCGGTTTCTGAGATCGAGGACGCAAATCGGTACGATGAGTTTTTCCAGAGGGATGTCGCCTACATTGGCTCCGCCCCGGACGAAATGAGACGGAGCGTCCATATGCGTTCCGACGCCGGCATGCCCCCTTTGCGTCTGAGCCCTGAGTCCCTGCTCGTAATCGATCTTGATTTCAAGACGGAAACCGCAGCGCCCCGTCCAAGTGGGAACCCCTTCATGGAGCGGGTGAGTCAAATCGACAACGGTGAACCGGTCGAGAACGAGACTCATCCTTTCACCGCTTTGCAATGGGTTCGCAGTTTAATCCAGATGGCGAACATGATCGCCGTAATCACGAGGAAAACAATAGGAAGGGACAAGAGGGCGCGCGGCACGAAAACGCCGACCAGAAAAGTTCCCGCGACGCTGCCGAGCGAACTGATGAAAAGCATCACGGAAGAGGCGTTCGACTTATCCTCGGCTTCGCTTAGGCCTTCAGACGAGGCGTTCGTATAGAGCACAGCGTCGCCAAGCTGCACCAGCACCTGCGGTAGAAAAAGAACCCAGCCGGCTTTCCAACCCGCGAGAAAAAAACCTCCCATCGCCATCGATGCGCCGAAGAGAATCGCAATCCCAAGAAGCATCCCGTCGAGAGGCGCCATCTTGTCTGAAAGCCAAGCCGTGAGAAAAGAGCCGCCGGCGATTCCGAAAGCGGGAACGAGATAATAGACGCCGTATTCCTGCGGAGTCAGTCCCATGATATCAATCGCGACAAAGGGAGCTTCCTGCGAAAAAATAAAAAGAACGGCCGTGGAAAGTCCCATCAGGCAGCTCCAAAGGACGAGATACAGATTCCTGAATTGCTTCGCGTAGCCTGAGGCGATTTTTTTGATCCTGAGCGCCTCCGAATCTTTTACTTTCAGCGTCTCGGGCAAAGAGAAAATAGAGAGAATCAGCGCGAAGCTGAAGAGAAGGAAAAACCAGAATCCGCCCCGCCATCCAAATTCGGGCGTTAAAAATCCGCTCACCGCAGTGCCGATCCCGGGCAGTATCGCATAGATCAGCATCGCGTAGGAGAGGACTTTCGTCGCAGCGGCGCCTGAATAGAGATCGCCGACCATCGTGTATCCGATCTTCAGCGTTACGGCGCAACCGACCGCCTGAATAAAACGGCCGATGCAAAGCACCGCGTACGAAGGCCCCCAAAGAGTGATCGAGGTTCCGACAAGAGAAATCAAAAGTCCGATCAGCAGCGTCCTTTTCCGGCCAAAACGGTTCGCCAAAGGGCCATAAGGGAGCCGACCGACCGCGCTTCCCAAAAGAAAGAGCGTCATCATCCACTGGGCATCCGCATCGGAGAGATGGAATTCCTTCGCCAAAATCGGATAGGCAGGAGTGAAGACCACAGCCGCTAACGAGAGGAAAGAAAAGAGGACCATCATCACGATGATCTGAAAAATGCTGAATCGATACATAAGGCGAGTCTATACTCAAATAACACGAAGAAACGGGAATATGGCAAGGAGGCGCCCTGAATTCGAGCCAGGCTTCGCCGATGCCGAAGCAGCTAAACTTAAAAAGTTTAGCGCCGGGGTCCCCGACGATACTTCATCGTTGGGGTGGGGTGCAGGCAGGTCTCGAATTCACTGGCTGTCCGACGCCGCCAGAAACCGATTATTCGTGTTATTTGAGTATATCAAATTGCGCGAATATTTTCGCAAATTATCGAAGCAAATGGAGTCAGTGATTCTTTTCTCAAAGAAGACAGCAAAAACCAATCCGCTTCATCTTCTCCTTTTTCCTCCTGCCGCAATCCTTCGATCCAGTAGATGAGTCCAATGTGATGAAATCTTCCTTCATTCCAATCAGCGACGTGCGACAGGTTCGCATGAAGGCGGGATTGGCTATAAGAGAGCCCCGTCTCTTCTCTGACTTCTCTTTTCAGCGCCGCTTCCGGCGATTCGCCAAATTCGATTTTGCCCCCGGGCAAATCCCAGAGTCCCAGATAGGGACCGCTTTTTTTCCGGACAAGCAAAATGCGCCCCTCATCGATCGCGATTCCGTAGACGCCCAATCTGGACTCTTGCAAAATATTTTTTAGATTCATTAAAGTCGCCTTTAAACAAACTTAACGGATTCAACATGTCTATACCGCCCAAAATCCTCCCTGTCAAACCGGTTGTGTGGGAGGGAACGCCCCTCGACCAGAGCGGCCTGGAAATCAAAGGCTCGAAAGAGATGGAACTCGATCTTTCGATGACGCGCCTCATGGAAATTTTTGCGCCGATCCATGTCTCGAAGTATTTTACTTTCCATCTGAGAGTCAATGTAAATGGAAACGTCAGCCCCCGGTACGTGGTTCTATGGAGCCATCCGGCGCCCTCTCAGGAAAAGTGGGAAACAGCTCTCTGCGTCGCCGATTTGGAAAAAGGATTTAAACAGACTCTCGAAAGCAGAGAAAGCGCCGCACACGTCTACTTTTTGTCCGCTTATGATGCAGAGAGAAAACCCATCATCATCAACCATCCTGTAAAAATCCAGCCGAATGAATCGCTCATCGTCTCGCTTCTCCCCAATTCCTATAAAATCCGGATCCTCGGCGCTTTGCGGGTTTAAAGATGCCTCTGGAAAAACTGGAGGGTTTTATTCCAGGCGTCTTCTTTAGCGGAAGCATCGTCCTTCGGATTGCCTCCAAGATCGAACCAAAGCCTGGCGACAGGATGGAAATCGGCTGAACCGGCCATCGGCTGCTGGTTTGGAGCGAGAGCGTGGCCCGCGCCAGGATAGCTCAGGTGGATGCAGGGCTGAGAGCTTCCTTTTAATTCAAGCCGCTCCGCGATCTGCCGGCAATAGAGGTGGGACGGCCACATCCGGTCGTCTTCACCTGAAACCAAAAGGATCGGACATTCGATTTTTTCAACAGGGATCGCCGCCTGCTGGAAAGCGGTTTTGTCTTCCATCCCCTTTAGAAAACAGGGCGTCAAAGGGATCGCCTCTTCAGGGAGACTTCCCAGAGAAGGATCGAAACGGAGAGCGCAAGGCGCATTCGGCAGAACGGCTGTTCCCTCATACGTCCATGCAGGGGAATCCATTTCATCAAAAGCGCCGTAGACGACGCTGCTCGGGACATAAGCAGCGATCGCCTGGAACTGCTCTGGAAACGCAGATCCCAAAAGAAGCGAAAGCTCTCCGCCTCTCGAGACGCCCCAGAGGCCGATCCGCTCCGGATCGACTTCAGGCCGGAGCTTCAGCCACCGAAGCGCCGTCTCAAAATACTCAAGAGGGATTTCTTTGAGAGAGTGGGGCAGCCCCTCGGCGTTGAAGTAGGCAAGCGCTAGCGCTGCATAGCCGCGGGAGGCGATCATCTCGGCCCTCGTTTCGCTTAAGCCGCCTCTCGATCCGCTCAGGGCGATAACAGCCGGAACCTGCTTTTTGGATTCAGGCAGAATCAGCGTAGCGACCAACCCCTCTTCCCGAACAACGAATTTTCTAAGCAACAGATCCCTATTCTTTGCGGGCCAAAACGGTGATGAACATCCCTTGAGAATCGGGAAGGAACTGGATATTTTTGAATCCGGCCTGATTGAGATGATTCCTCATCGTCTCAGTGGAGCGGAAGACGAGCCAGCGGGCGTCGAGAAGATCGACCGTGATGATTTTCTGGATCAGGCTGTTTTCCAGCGAGATCTGATCCATTTTCCATTCGCAGCGGTGGACAGATCCCGGCGGAGGAGTGAGAAAACTCGTTACAAGCGCTCCTCCCTTCTTCAAAGCCTGGTGGAATTTCCTGTAGAGCTGAACGACTCTCTCGTCTGATTTTTCATAGATATTGAGCCCATTGCTGGCGATCAGCTGGAATTCCTCTTTTTCGTCCATCATCCAGGCGTCTTTCTGCCGAAATGAGCAGTGAGAGGCAAGCCCCTTTTCTTCTGCGAGAGCCTTCGCTCCTTCGATCGATTCGGAATCAAGATCGATCCCGACATACCGGACGGAAGGCTTGCCAAGGGTCAGAAAATCACCCATCAGCCCGCAAGGAATCGAAGCAAACGACTCCCCTTCTTTCATCTCGCTCCGGATCGTCTTTTTGAAAATTTGCGCTCTTTCCCTCGTTGCGAGGATGACAGGAGAACGGTTCAGCAAAAAATCTTCGAGCGGGGTTGCAGGAGGCCGGGGCCGCTCGATCACATAGTGAGTCCAGAACCCGTTAAGCCCTCCCTGATGCTGAATCAAAAAACGGCCGAGATCGAACTGGGCCAGCTGCTCCAGGAGCTCAAGCTGCCTGCCAACCGATGCATGAGGCAAGTCCCCCCGTTTCATCACTTTTTCGCGGATCAGACTCATCGACTCATCTAAAGAAGAAGCCGTTTTTTCATGGCTTAAATTCTTCATCGGCAAACGCCTCCTTAAAATCTTTGCACAGGTTTCCACGCTCTCTTCCGGAATTCCCATTACATCATAGAATCCCCCGATGCGCTTTCCAAATAATTGAGATACTGCCGGAGCCAGCTCGCCGGCTTGCGCTGCTTTCTTTGCAAGTCCTGCCTGCAGCAGCGGAGAATCAAAACTCTGCCCCTCAGGAATTATATGAATGACCGCTTTTCCCGCCGCCATCGCTTGAAAAGCGACAGTCGACTGATGGCAAATCACCAGCCCTGAAACAGCGGCCGCTTCGATCGTCGAGATCTCCCCGGAGAGCACTCTCATGCCGCTCTTCAGATGAGCTCTTTCAAACGCGCCTCCCGTTTTCGGATGAGGCTGCACAAGATAGAGAATCTCTCCTTCTTCGATCCCTGCGGAAAAAAGCAAAAAGGCTTCTTCATATTCTTTCCCGTAGCCGCCAACGAACAAAGCGAGCTTTTGCTCTGCCCCCGCTCCCAGCTTCCGGCGAATGGCAGCCAAATCGGCTTTTTGCACCTGGTCAACCCATGCTTCAAGCGTCGGCTGGCCTACTACGATTCCATCTTGTTTGAAAGGCCCTTTGCAAGGAACCAAAACTTTTTCCGCCGCCGCGGCTACTTTGCGGGCTGTTTGAAAATAGGGATTCTCCCCGTCCGCCTGGAAATTATCCCAATAGGCAAATGTAGGCGTCCCCTTCTTCCGGTAGGCATGGAGAACCTGCCCTTGCAGCTGATAGGCAACGCCGGCGACGACTTCGCTCGGCTCGAGCGCTTCCAAAACCTGCTCGATCCGTTCCTGTACAAGGGTTTGGCTTCTTTCCCACGCCCGGTCGATCCGCTCCTCGATTCCCAGATCGGAAAACGTCCAAATTTTTTCTGCGGGAAAATTCTCTTTGGGAACGATCTCCTCCGCCGCCCCCGCAACCAGAATCAGCGTCGAGACGCCCTGCTCTTCCAGTTTTTTCGCAACGGGAAGAAGAGCGTAGGTCTCGCCAGCGTCCTGCAAATAGAAAAGGACGTCCGTTTTCTCTCCAGCAAAAAGGGAAAGCGCTGCGAGAAAAACCAACACCTTACTTTTCATCGAAATTCTCGATCTTCACCGGTTCGATTATATCCGCGAGCTTAAAGCCGAGGATTTTGGAGAAAAAGTAGGCGATCGCCTCCACGGTTCTCTTGATGTTCGCAGCCTGGCGGAACCCGTGCTGCTCCTGGTGGAACAGAATGTAAGCCGTCGGAATCCCCTTTTTGACAAGCACCTCGTACATCTTCTCGGACTGTTCCGGCGGGACGATCGCATCCTCGTCCCCTTGCAAAAAGAGAACAGGCTCCTTGATCTGATCCGCATGGAAAAGAGGAGAACGGGCGATGTAGAGATCCTTTCTTTCAGGATAAGGGCCGATGAGCTGGTCGTTGAGATGGAGCTCGAACTTATGGGTGTGCTCATTCATCGCGATCAGATCGCTGATCCCAAAGAGCGACGCACCCACATGGAACACATCGCGGAACGTCAAGGCAGCCAGCGTCGTGTAGCCTCCTGCGCTTCCGCCCGTGATCGCCAAGCGGTTCGGATCGGCCCAGCCCTTTTCAACGCAAAACTTTGCCGCATTTACGCAATCATCCACATCGACGACGCCCCAATTTCCCTTCAGCCGGTCGCGGTACGCCCTGCCGAACCCTGTGCTTCCGCCATAATTGACGTCGATGACGGCAATCCCGCGATTGGTCCAATATTGAGTTGTCAGATTCAGGCTCGGGTTTGCCTCGGCAGTCGGCCCTCCGTGCGCCAGCACGACCAGCGGCGGCAGATCGCCCTTGGGGGCATGGTATGCGATATTTTTCGGGGGGTAGTAAAATGCGTGCGCGGTCAGCCCGTTTTCCGTCGGGAATTCGACCGCCTGGGGATGCGAAATATCTCCGGCGCGAAGAGCAACATCCTGCGATTTTTTGATCACTTCCCAGGTCTCTTTTTTCAAATCATAGCGGACAAGCGAGGACATCTGGGTCGCAGAAGCGCCGATAAAATAGATCGCGTCGCCAGAGACTGAAAAATAAGAGATGACGTTGAACGGCGTGTCGAGTTTGCGGAAGGTATGGTCATCCGGAGAGATCAGGCAAATCCCCTCGAAGCCCCCATCGGCGTACGGAGCCGCGATTTTCCCATTCCAGTATCCATAGCCGCCCATGCCGAAAAACCATTGAGGAAACCCGAATTCAGCCTCCATCGGCAGCACAGCTTCAACTTTGCCGTTCTTTTCACGGTAAAAATTCCACCATCCCGTCCGGTCCGAGACGAAATAGAGCGTCCCGTCGGGACTCCAGGTCGGCTGATAGATCGATTCTTCCGTCCCGCCCGCGACGACCCGTGTTTTCCCGAGCGCGCCATCCTTGTTCACATCAGCTACGCACAACTCGCCTCCATCCCAAGGAAGATTCGGGTGGTTCCAACGGTAGTAGCAGAGTTTCTTCCCATCCCGACTGATGCGCGGATAGTAGTAAAAGTCGGCTCCCTCGGCGATCTTCTTTACGGCTCCCGTTTCCGGATCGACCGTGCAGAGGAAATTGTCGTTGCCGACCTCGCCCACATAATAAAGAAGGTTCCGGGAAGGATCGTAGCAGCCGTCGGCGAAGCGTCCGTTTTCCAAATGAGTGAGCTGGACGATTTTTCCTCCGGGATCTCTTCGATAGAGCTGCTGGTCGGAGAAATTAGAGAAGAAGAGCTTTTCCCCTACCGGAAGATAGCTGACGCCGCCGTATTCATAAACGCGGGTTCTTGCATTGTAGGGAGCTGGAAGGAGGTCTTCAACTTTCCCGTCCGCCGTCCGCCTCATCACGGCGATCCGCCCTTTCTCGGCAGGACGCATCTCGCCCCAGTAGAGATTTCCATCAACTTCCTGAACGCCGACGAATCGGATCGATTCTTTGACGATCAGATCGCCTGTGATCGGAGAGACCCAGGATCCATAAGGAGCTTCGCGGACAGCCATTTTTTCCTCAGCAATAAGTACGGATGAAAGGAATGCGATTGCAACGACTTTCTTGATCATGCAAAACCCTAATTTTAAAGGGCGCTTACATTACTGGAAAGGGGCGATTCGAGCCAAATGATTTTTTACGAAAGTTTTTCGATCACGACAAGAAAAGATCCCTCCGAAACGGCGATTTCGCGCGTCTCGAGAAAGGGATCGGCGACGATCTCGCTTAAAAACCGGGAATCGTCAAACGTTATCGGCAGAAGGCAGGCGATCCGGCTCCCCTTGCGGGTATGTCCATTCAGGCAGAGCTTGATCCACTCCACCGCCTGAGAGGGGCCAGGAAGCGGCTTCGCCGCCTTTAGATGGTACTTCGCGCAGAGGGCTTTTCTCTGCTCGGGCTCTATCTGCCCTCTCCCCTCCAGCTCTGCGAGAAAGCGGCTTAAAGACTCTTTCGAAGCCGACTGGGCTGCCTGGCAAAAAGCGTCCAGCTCGATGTCGGTGTAGCGCATCTTGGCCATTTCGGGAAATTTCTGCCCGATCTCTTCCGCCAGAGCTTTTCCCTGCTGCTGCGCATCCGATTTTCCGGACGAATGATCTTCGAAAAAGACGGAGTCGAACACCGCCGCCCCCAGATCTTCATGAACCTGAACCAAACGATGTTTTTCCGCCCACCGCTCCGCCTCTTCCCGTTTCAACGGGCGGCTTTCGGCGATCCAGTGGCTCTTCGGATGAATCTTTTGGATCTCGCTTGCGATTGCGGGATCAAACCCAAGCTGCAGCACCTCCCCGAAAGGACGCCATGCATCGAAAATTTTTTTCTTGTCCATGCGAACGTTTTACCAGAAATCTTCTTTTGCGATAAGCTGCAAAACATGAAAATCCTCTTTCTGATTCTTACCCCCCTTGTTTGCATGGCCTCCCCCTTCATCGAGCCGTCCGCCCCTCTCCTCAACGAAAGATCCGAGGAAGTTTCCCCCGCCTCGATCCGCAGCGAAGAGATCCAATCCATTATCGAAGGAATGTTCGATACCGCTTTCGGAGAAACCCGCGACTACAGTAAATCGATCCTGGTCGGCCTTGCCGCTCCCCAGATCGGGATCAAGAAACGGATCATCCTCGTCGATTCTGCCGCCACGGGCGTATTCGTCCAAGGCCAGACCCAAGCCCCTCCTCCCCAAATCGACGTTTACATCAATCCCGAAATCGTCTGGCGGTCGGATGAAATGAATGTTTGGAGAGAAGGCTGTTTTTCCACTTCCCGCGTCTGCGGCCTCGTCCCCCGCTCTTCCCAGATTTTAATCCGCGCCTACGACCGCGAAGGGCATGTCGCTACCAAAGAATTTTCCGGCTACACCGCCCGCATTTTCCAACATGAGATCGACCACCTCGACGGAATCCGCTTCCCCGACCGGATCGAAAACGACGAACACCTCCACTGGGTCGAGCTGAACGAGCTGCCCTCCTATCGGATCGAGTGGGCGAATTGGCAAAAAAAATGTCCCCGCAACCAATGGCTGGAGATAAAGAACCTATAGGATCAAGCATGGAAGAGCTGAGTAAACTGATTGGAGGAACTCCCTGGTGGGTCTTCGTCATCTTCCTTTATCTGATGATGATCGGGATCAAGGCCGCGCATCCCCGCACTTTGCCGATCCAGCAGCTGTTCATCCTCCCCGCGCTCTTCTTCGCCGCCAGCGTCATCTGGCTTTACCACCGACTCCACGGCCATATCGGCTTCTTTGGATTCTGGATTACGGGAATCGGAATCGGCTCTTTTTTAGGCCATTGGCTCGTCCGGAAATGGACTGTCCATGCCGACAGGTCGAAGCAAATCCTTTCGATCCCCGGCTCCTATACGATCCTCTTTCTCGTCCTTGCCATTTTCATCGTCCGCTACTTCTTCGGCTACCAATACTCCGTCCATCCTGAAAGAGCCTCCCATCTCTTTCTCCCCGACGCCCTCATTTCGGGCATCATTCTGGGCGTCTTCATCGGACGCTCCTACAGCCTCTACCGGAAATACCTCGGCAAGCGGTAGGAGAATTCAGAAAAAATAACAGGATGGGCAGGATCATAAGGATAGGAAAAGATAAATAAATTTTATCTACATCCCCTGATCCTAATCCATCCTGACATTTCTTCTTATTATCGGGACAGGCTTGTTAAGAGCTTGGTCTTTAAGCAGTTTTTCTTTAATATAATACATTCACTTATCTCAATTTACTTTAATTTAATTTTTCATTATAATCTTAAAGATTATTTAATTCATATTTAAGGAATAATATGGCCTTTCCAATCTATCCAGCAGAATACAGTTTTACAGGCACGCCCCCAGGACCTCTCCGCCAAATCATTATCGACCCCCCTCCCGAAGACAATGATAATGCCGCAGCAGCAGCAGCTCCAGTCTACGGCGTCCCCGAACCCGACGTACCCGGGTCAGTCGCGCAGGCGCCAGCAGCTCCCGCTCCTTTCCGCGTCCTCCGTATCGATGTAGGCGGCGCTCGACGGTTTCAGGAGCGGCAGCAGGCCAGGAACTCCGATGATTCTCCAGCGCCCCGTTCCCCCGACGCCCTTCTGCAGGTTCCAAAGCCCCCCCGATCTCCCTTAACGCCAAGAAGAGGTGAATTCGCCAGCCAACTTGAAGCGATCGACAAGAAACTAGCTGATGGAGGAACTTCCACCTACAAGAAATGGAAACTGACCTGCACGCAATGGATTATGCAATGCGTTCCCGGCTGCATCCTAAAAGAAGTCCGCTGCGCCTCTCCGCTCGATAACGGCGGATGCTGCTGCACGGTAGAAAAAAGGCTTTTGGTTCATTTAAAAAAGAGCATGCAATGCGTCACTAAGTGCGCTGGCTGCTGCGCCGCCATCCCCTGCTGCGTGGAAAGCATATGCTGCGTAGGAAGAGAGCTTCGCCAGGCTGGATGCTGTTCGCCCCGAAACAGCGCGACAGTCGTCCCTCTTTCTCACGTAGGTCCGCAAAATAACTAGTTGCTGCAGCCGCCGAACCGGTAGCCTATCGCAGCTCCTCCGGAAACGCCGCTCATGTCGGCGTTCTGGGGGCTCAGCGTCCCGCCCAAACTGTCGCTGTTATTGACCTGAACGATTGAGTAGTCGACGAAAAAGTCGAGGAAAAAGGAACGGGTGCAATTCCACAGCACGCCGAATTTGGCGATCCCGCCTCCGCCCCACTTCGAGGTATGCTCCGGAACGAAATCGGACTCGTCATGCGTCCGGACGTATTCGATAATCCCGCCTGCGCCGATATAAAGCTTCACCGGATCAGGCGTCAGGAAGTACTTCAGCCCAAGCCCTATCGGCACGAAAACCACAGAAGTATCCGTTCCGAAATCGGTCTCTCCCGATTTATAGAAAGCGCTCGCCGAAGTCCATACATAGAGTCTGTCCACCGTAGAAAAGCTCATTTCGAGGCCGTAAAGCCCCGACCCGCCGTAGATATTCTTAAAAGTCGAACCTGTCGGATGAAAGTAAGAGGCTTTCGCCTCCGTGAGCCATTCAAAAGAGCCAAGAGACGCAGCCGGCAAGATCAGCGCCAGAGCGAAAGCGCGGCAAATCTGGGTCATCATTTGAGCCATACTACACCGGATTCTACCGTTCGGGGAAAATATGTCGAAGTTTTTTGTGCATAATACTATTTTTTGTTACGATTCCGCCCTCGAGCTTAAGGTGAATTATGCTAAATTCCTTCCGCGCATTTCTAGTCCTCTCGCTGACAGCCGCGCAAGCGGTTTTCGCCGCTCCCTACGCCTATATCGGCCACGTAGGAGGTACGACGATCGACATCTACGATTTCGAAACAAACTTGATCACCACCCTGATGACGGGCATGTCTCCGCAATTTATCGCTGTCACTCCCGACGGGTCGCGCGCTTTCGTTGCAAATAATGGCAGCGCCACCGTCACCGCAATCGACACCTCGACCAACATGATCATTCCGGCAGGCGCTATGATCCCTACAGGGGCTGCGGGTCCGCAATACATCGTCGTCCACCCCAACGGATCGACTGTGTATGTATGCAATAACAGCGGAAGTTCGGTCACGGCCATCGACGTGCAAACTTTTGCAACCACGTCCATTCCTACCGGAGCGGCTCCGAACTTTCTCCTTTTTTCGCCCGATGGGTCGATGGGATACGTGTGCAACGTTACGGGAAATGACGTAACAGCCTTCTCGACAGCCACGAACATGGTGACGGCGACCATTCCTATGGGGGGAGGATCATCTCCAAGAGGCTTGGCGATCACTCCCGACGGAGCCAAACTCTATGTGACGAATTCCGGCACTCCAAGCGTCGGCGTGGTCAACCTCTCGGATAACTCCGTCACTTTCATCACAACGAATATCGGTAGCGCGCCGCAGGGAATAGGCGTTTCTTTTGACGGCAGCACGGTTGTCGTCGGAAACACAGGAAGCGATTCCATTTCTGTGATTGAAACCGCTACCGATACAGCCGCCCCTCCGTTAGCCCTTGGCGCCACTCCATTCAATATCCTCTTCACACCTGACGATTCCAAAGCTGTCATCTCGATGAGCAACGCAGCGTACCTATCCATTTATGATACAGCTTCCAACATGATGGATCCGATGATTGTCACATCAGGCCCTTCCTTTTTTACGGCTTTAAGTACGGACGGCAGCCAAATCTTCGTTCCGACCTTTGGGGGGGCGTTGAACGTCCTGGAACTCTCGAATATGACCATCACCCCCTACGGACCTGTTGGGGCATTTGCCATCTCGGTCGGGATACGCCCCTCTGTCAATTGCGCGCTTCCCCCATACAATCTCCGGGGAACTGCAGGGCTGGAAAAATTCCTCTTTTATACAGACCGTCTGAATATCCTGACCTGGACCTATCCTGGTTTTAACCGGCCCGACATGTTTAACATCTATAGAGACGCCAGCCGCCAAGATCTGGCAGGAAGCGTCCCCGGAACCGGCCCGTTTGAGTTCATCGACCATAACATCCGGAGCGGACAGACGATCACCTATTATGTGGTCAGCGTTTGCGAAGGGATCGAGTCCTCTCCCGCAACCGTTACAATCGCAAGATGATCATTCTTCTGAAGTGAAGAGAGAAGGGAGAAAAAGTCCCGGATCGATGCCGAACACCGAGGAGATATTCCTCGCTTTTTGGACGGTCATATCCTTGCAGCGCTGCGAAAGCGGGGTTGCATAAACCGCTTTCGCCGCCACGCGCGTCGGCTGCTCGAGGCGTGAAACCATCGCCTGGCTCATCGGAGAATGGGGATGGGAGCTCCTGTAGCGGGCTGAAAACTGGACTTGCGTCCAATCTTTCAGCCGCGTCCTGAGATCCTTAAATAACTCCGCGCGGAACAAAAACTCGCGCCTTTGCAAATCGGAGAAAAGCGCTCTCAAGTCGCGGGACAAGACTGCGATTTTCTTTTTCTGGCTGTCTGATAGAGCCTGATGGGCCGTCCGGAGTTTTTGCCTTGAGACGGCCGATGCAGATAATTGTTCGAGAGAGACGCAGAACAGCTTTTCCAAAGTGCGGCGGCTCTGGCCCGAGAACTGTTTTAACAGGGCGAAGCGGAGCCGGAAGTCGACTGACTTGATTTTGGAGGCCTGAACGCCGAAGATTTTCGCCTGCGCCTCGAAGATCTTTTTCGCGACCTGGCTATGAATGAACTCCGCCTGCTGGATCAACGTAAAGCGGCGGCGGTATACGATTTCGCGGAGAAGGTGCTCTTCTGCCCCGTCGGAGAGCTTCACGCCCATGATCCGATCGAAAATCTCGTCGGAGCCCTGGATTTCCTCGCTGATCCCCCGAGCGTGGTCGCGGTAGATCGCGGCGACCTGTTTTCTCGGGTCGTCTTCGCTGAGGGCGTCGGCAAGCGCATCCGATTCTTCGATGAATATTTTTAAGAAAAGACGGGTCGCTTTGACCGGGTCGATCGCGCCTGACGCGCACCGGTTGATCAGTTTGAGGCTTCTTGCGCGGAGCTTATTTTCATTTGTCTTCCCGTCGAGGCGGGTATCGGTCTTGTTCACGTAGTCGGGCAGCTCAACGGTCGCATTGTGGCTCCGGTAAGCTGCGGAGTGCTTCAGAAAAACGAATTGAGTCGACGGGTCGGCGTCGCCGTCTTCATCTCTGAGAGAAGCGTATAGGCAGGGAAATGTGCTGGAATGGGCCGCCTGGGTTTTCAGGACCGCTTTGGATTTCACTTTGAGGCTTTGCCCACTTCCAATTTGATCTTCCGCGCCGCTTGCTTCATAGACAAAGGGGGTCTTGTGGCACAAAATCGCCTGCTGGAAAAAGAGCTGCACTCTCCGGTCGACATGCTCTTCGACCAGATCCCGTTTAATCTGGAGTTGGGCCGTCGGGGATTTGAGGACTGCGATTGCGTGCGGAGCGAGGGAGCGGGGGGCGGCTTTGAGAGCGGCTAAGGCATAGTCGCAGACGGAGTTGGCGTCGTAAATTTGAGAGTGGTGATGCGCGTCGTCGTGCGGCTGGAATTTTTCCGATTGGCGGGAGTGGTTCGGAAAGAAGCAGAAAGTCGGGATCTGGGATGGGGTTAGGGTCTGGAGAGTGTTTGGCATAAGTTCCGGTAGGGGGGAGGGAAGAGGCGGGGGAAAGGGCAAGCCCCTTTCCCCCAGCCGCCCCCTATCCTGCATGCGCATCCGCGCATGGGATGCCCTCACGGCGAGCTGCTCCGCAGCTCGTCCTGCCGGGCCGGCGATTCGCCCGGTTTTCGCAAAGCAAAAACATCGGGCTTCATTCTAATCCCACCCGCAACACGCACTGGCGTGTTGCTTCTTTCCTCACAGAGTTCGGAAAGAGTGGGATTCGAACCCACGGTACACGTTGAAGCGTACTCACGCTTTCGAGGCGCGCTCCTTAAGCCGCTCAGACATCTTTCCGCCGGAAAGTATACAAAAAGTGGCGGAAAATTCTCAACCGAATAGGAATTTTATCGTTCAAATGGTATCTAAAAGCTATGAACCCCTGGCCCGCCACTCCACTCACCGAGCGCCTCCGCCTCGAAGCCCCTATCATCCAGGCCCCTATGGCCGGCGGCGTAGCCGGGCCGGAGCTGGCCGCCGCAGCCTCGAAAGCGGGCGCCCTCGGGTCGCTCGGCGCAGGCCTCATGCAGCCCGACGAGATCAAAAAAGCGATCCGGGAGATCCGCGAGGCGACCCGCAGACCCTTCGCAGTCAATTTATTTTTCTATTCGATGCCCCACGAAGTCGTCTCCTTCGAGAAGTTTGTAAAAAAGCTGAAAAGCTACGAACGGGAAGCGGGCTTTTCAACCACCCTCGAACTGGAGCCGCCCCCCTCGTTCGAAAAACAGGTGAGCGTCCTGATGGACGAGAACATCCCCGTCTTCAGCTTCACCTTCGGCATCCCCCCCGTATCGGTCATCCGCGATTTCCACAAAAGAAATACCCTTGTGATCGGGACAGCCACAAACCCAAATGAAGCGGCTGCGCTGCAGGAGATGGGCGTTGATTTCATCGTCTGCCAGGGAAGCGAGGCAGGCGGCCACCGGGGCACTTTTTTAGGCTCGGCCCATGAGAGTCTGTTTCCCGTTCTCGGCCTCGTGGAAGAAGTCAAAGCCCGCGTCAAAAGACCCCTGATCGCAGCCGGCGGCATCATGGCCGCAGCCGACATCCGCGAAGCGCTAACGGCTGGCGCCTGCGCAGTCCAAATGGGAACTGCCTTCGTCGCGTGCAAAGAAAGCGGCGCCCACCCCGCCTACAAGAAAGCCCTTTTAGAAAGGAAAGAGCACCCCACCGAGCTGACCCGCTGCTTCTCCGGAAGATGGGGGCGCGTTCTCGAAAACCGGTTCGTCAGGGAAATGGAAGGAATGGAAGAAGAGATCCCTCCCTATCCCCTCGCCCAATCGCTCATTGCCCCGATGCGGAAAGCGGCCGCCGCCAAAGACAACATCGATTTCATGGCCCTTTGGGCCGGAGAAAATTTCCGTTTTTGCGAATCGCTCACCGCACAAGAGCTGATCGCCCGCCTCACGCTGGAATTCAAATCATGAAGAGAGCTTTTTTATTTCTCGCTTTGGCCTCGCTGCCTCTTTACGCAGCCACCGCCGACGGCACCTTTAAAACATTCCAGGACAGCCAGGAAAAAAACATCCATCCACGCCCCGACTCGAAGAAAGGAGTGGCCGACGGAGAGCGGAAGCCGCCGCAGCGCGTCTCCAATAGCCCGGAGCAGATCGAAGGGGCGAAACAAATCGAGCGGCTGATCGTGATCTTCCAGGAGAACTGGTCGTTCGACAGCCTCTACGGGAAATTTCCGAAGGCCAACGGCCTTTCGAACGCGAAGCCGGAGCAGAAAATCCAGATCGATCTTCTCGGCAAAGCGTATCCCCAGCTTCCCATCCCCATCGACACGAATACAGGCAAGCCCTATCGAAGGCTCCCCGCCTCGATCCCGAACGGCCCTTTCGATCTCAATCCCTACATCCCGATGAAAATGAAAACGGGCGACGCAGTCCACCGCTTCTACCAGGAGCAATACCAGATCCGCGGCGGCCAGATGAACTGGTTTTCCGCCTGGAGCAATAGCAGCGGCTTCGCAATGAGCTATTACGACGCCTCCAAAACCGAAATGGGCAAGATCGCCTCTGAGTTCGTCCTTTGCGACAACTGGTTCCACTCGTGCTACGGCGGCTCGATGTGCGGCGTCCTCTGGCTCTTTACGGCGCAGATGCCCCTCTGGCCGAAAGCGCCCAAAGAACTCGTCGCCCGCGTCTATCCAAGCGGCATTCTAGTGAAAGACGGACTGGTCACTCCCGACGGCTACGCGATCAACGACGCCGAACCCTACTACCCCCCTCACCACGCTTCAACGCCCGTCGAAAAAAGAGTCCCCCCGCAAACCTACAAGACGATCGGCGACCTGCTAACTGAAAAAGGAGTCTCCTGGGGCTGGTACGCCGAAGGATGGGACAATGCGCTTGCCGGAAAACCCGATCCTTCATTCGCCTTCCACCATCAGGCGCCGAGCTATTTCAGCCAATTCGCTCCGGGAACAAAAGGCCGCAAAGAACATCTCTTCGACCTGAAAGAGTTCTATGAAGCGCTCAAAAACAATACGCTCCCTGCGGTCTCCTTCATCCGCTCTCTCGACCGGCATAGCGAACATCCGGGAGACGGTTCTCTTTTAGACGGACTCAACTGGTGCGCCGATTTGATACGGACGATCCAGAAAAGCAGCGCGTGGCCCTCTTGCGCCATCATCGTTTCCTATGACGAAAACGGCGGAAGATGGGATCATGTGTCCCCTCCTGTCATCGACCGCTGGGGCCCTGGCACGCGCGTCCCCGCGCTCATCATCTCTCCGTTCGCGAAAAAAGGATTCGTCGATAGCACCAGCTATGAGACGGTCTCGATTCTCAAGTTTATAGAGCAGAGATGGTCCCTCCCCTCTCTCTCGAGCAGAGACGCTGCGGCGAACAACCTTCTGAACGCCTTCGACTTCTCCTCGACAAAATAAGATTTCGTTTGACATTCATTGATTTATTTTATAAAACCTCCGCCCGATTTTTTTCATAAAACCGTTAACCAGGAGAAGTTCAATGGCTTCCGCATCAGCAGCTTATGCAGCACTACAAGAATCGCCCCGCCAAAATTTCGCAAACGTTCTTCCCTCGCTCGGCCAATTGCAGCTGAGGCTCGAAAACGAACACAGATCCGTCGAACGCCTTTTCGCAAAAGAAGCGAACCGCGTTCTCTCCTCTTACCATTCCGACAAACCATCAGACATCAAAGAGATGCTCCAGCGCCATGAGCAGACCTTTGCCAGGCTGACAGCAGAACTGACCCGTTTAAACGAGCAGGCTCAGAAAATGTGCCAGGCCGAAGTTCCGCTCGCCACTTCCGCTATGAACGCCGCCCGCGGGGCCATTTTGTGCCAGCGCTCGCTGAGAGACAGGCTCGACGCGGCGGTTCCGAACATGGAAACGGTCATGAAGTTGGGAAAGATCGTCGGCAAGCTCTACAGATCGGAAGGAAGCATCGCTCCCGAGGTTTCGGAGCAAATCCAAAAAGATCTCGCTGAGGCAAGAGAAAGAGCTTCAAACGAATACATGCCTGCAAACGTCCGCAGCCTGATCGATACAGTGCCCGCCGTCCTCGCCATTGCCGCTAAACAACCCTACGATCACTCGTTCTATGATACGCTCAGAGAAATCTTAGCCCTCTTCCCTAAAGAAGACATAGAAGAGTATACCCAAGGATTCGATGCCTGCGAGGGAACCCTCCGCGAACTTGATGAATCAGCGCGGAAAATGGAAGAAGAAGCGGCAGTTATCCGGGAAAGACTCTCGGGCTTCTCAGGCAGAATCGACGGGCTGGTGAACGCTCTCGAAGAAACAGGAGCCTCGATCAAAGCCGCTTTTGGCGAATACCAGGGGCTGCAGAGCCGGGCAGCGGCGCTCTCCGGCAAGCAGGCTGCTGCCCTAAAAGAAATGGTTCAAGTGCAAGACGACGTCATCAAAACGCTCCAACGATCGGGCCAGGAAACAGGCATCCTCCGCGGCCAAATCGAAGAGCTGAGATTCGCCTTGAAGCAAACCGAACAACGCTCCCGCGCGCAGCTCGAAAAAGCCGAGGCCGAACGGGACGCTCTCTCCCACAAAGCGCAAGCCTTCCAAACCGCGGTAACCAACATCGACGCCTGGGTTGCCACCGTGAGAGGCCAAATCGCTCCCGCCCAAGCCGCTCAAGACAAATAAAGATCTACACCGCGCCCCGAACTCTCGGGGCGCAAAACTTATTTAGAAAAATCTTTTGAATCGCTAAGATCCTCGGCCCAAACAAGGAATGAATCTATGCGATGGTTTGTCTCTCTTTTCCTCATCTGGAATACGTTCATTTTCGGCGTCGATTTCGATTGCGTCGTCGTCGGATCGAGCCCCTTTTCCCTTTTTGAGGCGCTCTATCAGTCCCATTCAGGGAAAAGCGTGCTGATTTTGGAGGCGGCTCCCGAATGCGGCGGAGCGTGGAAAGCGATCACCGTCTGCGGCATCCCCCACGCTGATCTTGGCTGCCACCAGATCGGCCATGACGCGACTCTGAAAAACTTCCTCGAAGAATATGCCGGAGTCAAACTCGTTTCTCTCGACAATCCGCTCATTCCCTACACTTCCCCCTCATCCAGCCCCAACGGCTATTATTTTTCCCGAGGCTGCTATGAGCTCATCGACCATCTTCTCCAGCTGATTTCCCGAACACCCATCGTCCTCCTGACGAACCATCGGCTCGAAACGGTGGCCATCGACCCGTCGCAGTCGTTCGCCACAGTGAAAACGGGCGGCAAGCAATATACGACCTCAAAGCTGATCGTAACCCAGATGAGCTCGATCCAATTCGAGAACGGCCCGCCCTATGCCTCTCACGGGAAAACCAAATACCACCATCTCTATCTCCTGATCCAGGATCCGACCCCGCCCCGCTTCTGCTACACCGGCGGCATTTCTCCCGGCGTATCGCGGCTCATGAACCTCACCCATCTCGTCGGACTTTCCAACACCGGACAGCAGCTCCTCGTCATCCAGACTCATTCGGAACAAACATTCAGCCAGGGGGAAAAATATTTACAGGATCTGAAGAACAAAAGACTCGTCGGAGAAAGCGCCTACATCCTCAAGGCGGAGCCCTACATCTACGAGCAAGGCCCCTACACCCATCAGTCGCTCAGGCAATTATCCTCCCAAGGGCAGAAACTCTTTGAAACGATCAACACGGGCCACTTCCAATCGCTCTCCACCTATGTGCAGAAATGGAAACAGGTTCTCAAACCCTATTCAGCCGCGATCGGAAGTTAAAAGACTTGTCTGCCGTATCGACCGTAGAGGAAAGCTAGAAAACCGATCGCCGCAAGAGCTACGATAAATTTGGCGAATCGGACGATGTCTTTCAGGTTTTCCTTCGTCACGCGGTACATCTTGTGAGCGCCCGCCAAAACAGGGACTGCAAGCGCCGCCCCTCCGAAGCTAAGGGCGCCTAACGAAGCCAGTCCCCCGTAAAGGGAGGCGCCCTGCGCGAAAAGGGCGATCGCCGCTCCCGCAGTAAAATAGGCCGCCGCCGCTAAAGCTGCGACCAGAAGAGCGACAACTAAAACTTTTCCTGTCAGAGCGGCTGCTTTTTTCCACTGGAACCCCTCGTCTCTTTGAGGGATAGACCTCTGGACGCTATCTACAGCGGTCATAGAGCCCCCGCCCTTTTAAAAAAATGAAATAAAAACATAATTACCACAATTAACCACCGACACGGATTTTAACAAAAACGCAATTAACAACACATAGTTAAAATAAACACCTCATTTCACAGCGGGATTCAAAAAAAACAATTAGCAGGATCCGGTTCGCAGAGCGAACCGCTTATCCTTTAGATCCTGTTATTTTCTCGTTTGCAGCAGAAATCTTAGTGGAGTATGGGAGAAATATGGCGATCGCCCTGGAAAACACCTACTGCGCCCACACCTACCATCCGCTCCCTGTCGTCCTCGTCAAAGGGAAGGGCGCCTGGGTTTGGGACGAAAAAGGGAATAAATATCTCGACATGCTGAGCGCCTACTCGGCGATCAGCCATGGCCATTGCCACCCGAAACTGATCCACGCAATGCTCGCCCAGGCCGAAACGCTGGCCGTCCCTTCTCGCGCCTTCTACAACAACAGGCTCGGTCCCTTTCTTAAAAAGCTGTGCGAGGTTTCGGGACTCGATATGGGAATCCCGATGAACAGCGGCGCCGAAGCCGTTGAAACAGCGATCAAATCGGCCCGCCTCTGGGGCCATCAGGTGCGGAACATCGCTCAACCTGAAATCATCGCCGCGGAAGGAAATTTCCACGGCCGAACGACGACAATCGTCAGCTTCTCTTCCGAAGAAACCTACAAAAAAGGGTTCGGGCCATTTACGCCGGGATTCAAGCTGATCCCTTTCGGCGACGCGGACGCTCTCGAAAAAGCGATCGGCCCCAACACCTGCGCTTTCCTCGTCGAGCCGATCCAGGGAGAAGCGGGAATCCGGATTCCGCCCGAAGGCTACCTGAAAAAAATCTCCGCGATTTGCAAAAAGAAGAACATCCTCCTTCTTTTAGATGAAGTGCAGTCAGGCCTTGGGCGGACAGGGAAGCTTTTCTGCTACCAGCATGAAGAGATCGCTCCAGACGGGCTCATCCTCGGCAAAGCCCTTGGCGGCGGTCTTCTGCCTGTTTCCGTCTTCCTTGGTAAAAAAGAGATTCTCTCCCTCTACCATCCCGGCATGCACGGGTCCACCTTCGGCGGCAACGCCCTCGCCTCCGCCGTAGGACTTCAGGCGCTCCGCCTCATCGAAGAGGAATTGCTCGTCGAAAAAAGCCGCGAACTCGGAGCCTATTTCCTTCAAAAACTGCAAGCCCTCCGCTCCCCTCTTTTCAAAGAAGTCCGCGGGAAGGGGCTGTGGATCGGAATGGAATGCGATCCGAAAAAAGCCTCCGCCCGCAAGATCTGCGAAAAACTGATGCAGAAGGGCATCCTCGCCAAAGAAACCCACGAAACGGTGATCCGCCTCGCGCCTCCCCTCGTCGTTACCCGCGAAGAGCTTGAGTGGGCCGCCTCCGTTATCGAAACCATCGTCCAATCCCCAAAGGATCTTGTATGAGCCTGAAGAAAATCTCGTTTCTCGCCCTCTTCCTCCTGATCGTCTCGGCCGTCGACAGCAACCGGAACCTCCCCGCCGCGGCGATCTTCGGAAGCCCCCTGATCTTTTTTTTCCTTTTCTCTGCGGTCTTCTTCCTCTTCCCCAGCTCGCTCGTCTCGGCGGAACTATCGGCAGCCTTCCCTGATAAAGGAGGGATCTACCATTGGGTGCGGGTCGCATATGGCGAGAAAACGGGGATGTGCGCCATCTGGCTCCAATGGATCACCACAATGGTCTGGTACCCCACCATCCTCTCGTTCCTGGCTGGCACGGGCGCCTATCTTTTCGACCCTTCCCTCATCGACAATAAGCTCTACATGGTCGTCTGCATCGCAGCGATCTTCTGGACGCTGACCGTCATCAACCTGCTCGGGATCCACATCTCGGCCCGCGTCAACGGGATCTTCTGCGCTCTGGGAACCGTCTTCCCGATGTTCCTCCTCATCGGGCTTGGCTTCTACTGGATTTTCTCGGGAGAGCCGTCGGCCATCTCTTTCGAACCCTCGCTGATTTTCGGCTCGCTGGAAAAATGGGACACCTGGACTGCGCTCGAAGGGGTGATGGTCTCATTTCTCGGAATGGAGCTTTCGGGCGTCCATGTGAGCCATATCGAAAACCCGCAGAGAAACTTCCCCCGGGCGATCCTCCTGGCCTGCCTCTTCATTCTGACAACGATGCTCCTCGGCTCGCTCATGATCGCGATCGTCCTCCCCAGCGGCCAGATCAACCTGGCGGGCGGACTGATGCAGGTTTTCGCCGCTTTCTTTGAGAAATTCCATCTCCAGAAACTCATTTTCGGCCTGTCGCTTCTCATCGTGATCGGCAGCATCGGAGGAATCATCAACTGGATTATCTCTCCTGCAAAAGGGCTCCTCCACGCCTCCGAATCGGGCTACCTCCCCGCCTACTTCTGCCACGTCAACAGCAGAGGAGTCGCCTCCCGCATCCTCGTCGCCCAGGCGGTTCTCGTCACCCTCTTCTGCTCCGTCTTCCTCCTCCTGCCGAGCGTCAACGCCTTCTACTGGTTTTTGACAGGCCTAAGCAACTGCCTTTACATGCTCATGTACATCCTGATGTTCCTCTCCGCCCTTCGCCTCCGCTCCCGCCAGCCGAGCGCCGCGTTCCGGATCCCGATGGGCTATGTAGGGCTCGGCTTCTGCTGCGTCTTCGGCCTCATCGGCTCGATTCTCACCATCGTTTTCGGTTTCGTCCCGCCGCCGAACATCGACATCGGTTCGCCGATGCGCTACACGATCATGATTGCAATCGGCAACATCCTCGCGCTCCTGCCCCTCTTCTGGTTCTTCTCCCAGAAGAAAAAGCGCTCCACCGGATAAATCTGATGGTAATTCCTTTTTCATCGTTCATATCGTTCCATCGTTCAAATCGTTAATTTTCTGAACAACAGGCGGCTCTGATCGAGCAGCAAAGTCAACGATAGGAACGATACAACGATGAGACCGTTGCATAACCCACCGACGTTGTCCGTATAAGAAGGGACAGGATACGCAAGATCGCATCCCACCCCAGAAAA
>CAYPZU010000028.1:19603-26219 GCA_964415395.1 uncultured bacterium | reverse complement strand
CCACGTAATTGAGAGAACAGTCGATCCCGAGAAAGTTGGAAAAGACAGGGATTCCGCCGTAAGGATAGATCCTCTCATAAAATGAAAGAGAAGGAACGTAGGCGATCGCCAGCATCTTCGAACCGATATCGAGCGCCAGAAGAAACGGGAAGATCGCCCAGAGGAACAGCTTCACTGGATCAGCCCTTTCTCGAATTTTTCCTGCGCCTTGACTGTCATGGTCGCATAAGGAATCGCCTCGAGGCGCTTCAGGGGGATTTCTTCTCCTGAAATATCGCAGACTCCATACGTGCCGTCTTCGATCTTTTCGAGCGCGCGGTCGATCTGGCGGAGCAAGCCGAATTCTTTATTCGTCACTTCGAGATTGATGTTCTTTACGAAGTCGTCGGTCCCCTCGTCAGCCGAATGCTGCGAATAGCCTTTTGCGGCATCGGGTTCGGTCACTTCCTTTTTCGTCCCCTCGATCGCGCGCAGCACATGGGCTCTCAGCTCTTCGAGCCTCTTCTTAAAATGCGCAATTTCATTTTTCTTCAGCGGCATGAGTCGTTTCCTCGTTTTCTGGTTCTTTAGTTGCGCCCTCAGGGGAGATCGACTGGATCGCGTCCAGCAGCTCGCCTACGTCTTTAAATCGTTTATAGACGCATGCGAAACGGATATAAGCTACAACGTCGGTGTCCTGCAGAAACTGCATCACGATATCGCCCAGCTCCCGGCTCGTGATCTCGCGGATTCCGCGCGCCATCAAATCGGCTTTGATCTTGTAAGCCAGGCTCCGCACCTGGTCATGGCTCACCCGCGTATGGCGGCAGGCGGCGTCCATGCCGTTGATCAGCTTCTCCTGATCGAAGTCTTCGAAAGTGCCGTCCCGTTTTTTGACCTGGAGGCTCAAATCGACCGTTTCAAACGTCGTGAAACGTTTCATGCACTGGCAGCATTCCCTTCTCCGCCGGATCGAATTCGTCTCGACGGCATAGCGGGAATCGGTCACTTTCGACTCTTCATGGCTGCAAAAAGGACATCTCACTTCAAACTCCTGGGGTCTGAGTGCTTGTTTAGGCTGTTAAGGAATTTTTGTGAATCCTTTTTGCCGAACCCTATTGAGAACCTATTTTAGGGGGCCGAATATAACAAAAGACACGCCTCTTTTCAAGACAGGAAAAGAGGCGAGTGAAAAATTTAGGCCTGGGCTGGCTGCGGATTGACGCAAAACGGACAAGGGCGGTTGTCAACGTCGTAGCTCACCGTCAGACAAACATAGGTGATATATGCGCAAAGAGGGACAATCGCGACAAAAGCCGCCGCAAAAGCCCCGATAGAAGCGAACGCCGCCCCGCTAACGAGAGCTGCCAACGCCCCTTTTCCCAACAGGAAAGCCCCAGCCCCTGCTGCTGCAGGCAAAGCAAATTTGTAAGCGCAGTTATCCTCCACCGTGAGCCGATAAAACAGGGATCCTCCCAGACAAAGCGCCAGATTCGCAGGGATGGAAAAGGGGAGGGCCAGCATGAAGCCCGCCATCGCCGCCGCCCGGAAAACGTGGTTGACGACGAGGGCCGTCTTAAAGGCTTTAGGATGGAAGGCGAAATATTCGCTGATCGCCCGGGTCGGGCGCTGAAGGACGTTATATTTTACGATCGCATTGTGCAAGGCTGATGACAGCGGCATTTTTCACTCCGTTGAAAAAAGCCGCTGAGCATAAAGGAATTGCTTGATTTTCAAAAAGAATTTACTTGGGATCGGCGGGCTTTTGCAAAGCTTTCGCGGCTTTCGGACCGATCGTGTCTCCTGGATGGAGGGCCAGCGTCTGCCCGTTCGAGAGCTGCATGTGAGACCCTTTTTGCCTGATGATTTGAATATCCTTATCCCTCAAAGCCCGAAGAACCTGCCTGAGGTTCATCCCGGCGCGCACCCGAGGCGGGCTGGCGACCGAAGGAGGCATCTCTTTCCTATCTTCAAGCTGCTCCTGACGATCTGAGCGCGGTTCCCTGCGGGGCGTCCGGGGAGGCGTGCCCGGCTGCGGAGCTAGCGACGAAACCGCAGAAACGGGCTGTTCGTCCAACTGGGGCGCAGGAGCTGGAACAAGAGCAGGAGATAAATTTTCAACAGAAGGAGGAGCCGTCAATCTTGGAACGGGCAGCGGCATCCTGTCGAGGAACGCAAGAACAGCCTCCTCATCACCGAAAGACTTTCTTTGAATCCGCAGCTCTTCTGCCAGATCATCTAAGGTCTGCTCGCGTTTTTCCCCATAAGAAGGTTCAAAAGAACCGATTCTCGCAGCGACCGCGCCAAACGCGCCATTCAACATACGGATCGAACCCTGCAGCGCGAGCGCCTTTTCGAATGCAGAAGCGACTTCCGCCTGCGTCATGTCTTCGCATCGGAGAACTTTCTGGATCATTTCGACTTCTTCGGCGCTTCCCCTTCTCAAGCAATCCAGCACAAACTCGATCTCGTCGCAGACCGCATCCTGAATAAAGACAACGCCCTGCAAACTGATGATATCTTCAAATCCTTTTTTCTTTGTCATGGCTTGGAAATCGGACGTCCGATGCAATCCGAGTTCCTTGATTGGCAGTCCCGCCTCAACAAAAGAGAGATAATCCAGAAGCATGCCTTGCATCCCCTCGCGCAAGAGCTGCTGAAGAGCTGAAACGAATTGCTGCTGCGTCGGCGGCTTTTTTAAGGGTTGCAATTGGGCCCTTAAGAACATTCTTTCGCAGGGTCTCTCCCCTACTGCGGCGGCAAACGTTAAAGCGGCACCCCAGGCGAGGCGCAAAGAGTCGAGCTCGCTTTTCAGCTCAGCGATTACATGCCTGGGAGCCTTGCCATCCAAATCTGCGATCATCGCCTCGTAGCACTTTGCAATCAGTTCCGCTTGGCGCCCCATCCCGAGAGAAGGCTTTCCAAAAACCTGGGAGCCTGTTTCTAATAGAGTTTCGCGGCGGCGCCCGCTGTTATAGATCTGATAAAAGGCGAAAGATAATTGGCGGTACGGATCAGCGAGTCTAAACTTTTTCGCGAACGATTCAAGAGTGCCGTGCTGATTAGCCAAGTCATTCAACCTGACTTTCAAAGCATCGGTGTGCTGAAAAACGGCGAGGTGGAGGAAATGAACGAAGGGAACTTCAGCCGCCGCGACCGCATGTCTGCGGAGGAGCGCATCCACATATTGACCCTGCTCTTGCGTAAACGCAGGAATTCCTGCGCTCCTTCTCAAAGGATCGTTGGCGAGAACCATCGCAAATGGCTGGGGACTGGGGGCCGATAATTGGGCAAGGGCCGTTTGGGCGGCGCTCCCGATCGCTGGATTAGGCTGAGGCTCGAGGGCCGGCTGGAGGGGTAGGAGGGCTGTATCGGAAGCCTTGGCGCCGACGGATGCGGGAGTTGACATGAGAACCACCAATATTTTTTTCTAAATATTATAACATCTGGCAAACGTAAAATTAAAGGAGATTCGCGCGCAAAATTAAGATCTCAAAAAGTTACAAACCAGAGACTTAGACCGCTTTTAACGAAGAATCGCCTATCCCGAAAAAATGTTTTGAGAAATATTCCCCGTTAAGGCCATCTTTATCGCCCTTAACCGGAGTTTTTTATGACCTCGCCTACCACCCCATGCGGAACCCGAACCTGGGAGCCGCCCCTGATTGTAACCGTCTTTGTCCGCTCGAATGAATCGATCAAAGACGCCCTTGCGCGCCACGGCTTTACCCTTGAATATCCAGCAAAACCAGATGTCGATTGGCCGGTCGTCAACACATTTACCCAGGCGCCCCCGAACACTCAGCCCAGCGAGCTGGACGCGCGGATCATCGCCATCCTCAAGCCCCTTTAATTAACCGGAGCCAGAACGGCGCGGTAGATCGCCTTGTCGCTGGACTGGATCGGATCGGTTAATGTGTAGGTGGGTCCTGCGGGCGTGATTTCCCAAATATGGGACGCATTTGTCGAATGTTCGTTGAAATCGGACTCGGGCACCGCCTGCTCGTCGTCGTATTTGTAGAGCCTATAGGTCTTTCCGGGCGTAAGGCCTGACACCGTTACTGTCAGAGTCAGCGGCATCGAAGCGGGCCTTTGGTTGCTCTTGTCGGCGATTTCCGGATTTTCATAATTTGCGCTTGTGTCGACGCGCACCGGGAACGTCTCCTGCTTTGGATCAACCACTCCCTGAACCGCAATCCCGAAATTTCCAATATCCGCATTGCAGTTTAAAGAGTAAATCGGCCCATTCGGATTGTTCGCCTGCACTCGGGTTTTCTGGAAATCTTTGAACGTATAGCTGAATCTGTATTGCGGATTTCCATCCGGGTTCCAAAGGGCGTGATCGTCGAACGTGATCACATCGTCGTCGTGGTATTGCCCGTCCGTGTATTTCGATTGGACGCTCGTCACCGTCACAATGTGGTCGTACTGCTTGTCCCCTGCGTCAGGATTCGTATCGCCGTAAAAGAGGTTTTCATTCGTGAAGACTCCAATCGACACAGGATAGCCAAGAGCCGTCATCTGCTTCACCCAAACGAGAAACGCTCTTGCGTCCGCTCCTTCCGGGCGGCTCCATTCGGCTGCGTTCAGACGCATTTGGGAAGCTACGTACACATCGTTTTGCCCCAAAAGCAATTGGCATTTCGCTTGGGGGTTTTTCGGATAGGGATCGGTTGGGTCGGCCGCCGCAATCGCCCTCGCGTCAAACTGGGAAAAATACTGTCCGTAGCAAAGACCTGAGGCGATCATGCTGCACTCGCCGCAATAGCCGCCGTTTTCATTCCACTGATAGCGAAGCGGGATATTCGAAACTTCTACCTGTTTTTCCAAAGCAGGAGGCTCTGCCGACATCGATCCAGCAGCGACAAAAATCGCCCCAACGAGGAGGAGTCCAAATGAGAAAGGGGGAGGGAGAAAGAAAGCTGCCAGAATCAAAAAGAGGCCAAGCGCAACCAGCTCCGGGCACTCAAATCGCGCAGGTTCTGCAGCAGGAGCCGCTTCCGGAGCCGTAACAGGCCCTTCCTCCAGGAGCTCGCGGGGAGGCGCGCTAGGATCGAAAGACTCGGCGGGGGGAGCGCTTGGGATCAAGCTAGTCGATTGATGAGTCTCTCCAGCCGTTTCCTGTCCCGATAAAACGCCTCCGGCTGCCGCAGCGACTCTCCGGTTCAACGGCTCGGGACTTCCCTCCGGAAGCTCGCCAGGCTCGGCCTCTCCAATCACATGTCCTTCAGGCAGAGGGTTTTCAAGAATTTGAAAAGGGGATACAGCTGATATCATACTCAATTCTTTTTTCGTAAAATTATAATTAAAATTAAATTACAATTCAACATTCAAAATAAATGTTTAATTTGTTATAATATTAGCATTAACAATTTAAAAAGAGATAAAAATGGCCGTTCAAGATGTTCCGTACAGACCGCTCGACCCGCCACCCGCCAATCTTCAGGTATGGCAGCCGGCCCCAGAGGATCAAGACCACCGGGTGCAGAACGTCGCCAAACGCTCCTTCTGCAATACACTCAAAGATGTCGCCCAAGGCTTGTGGAAATCCAAAATAGTCCGCGCGGTTGTTCTGACAGCAGCAGCTCTTGTCGCCGTCTTCTTCCTTGTCTCCAACCCAGTTGGCTGGATGGTATCCGGAGTCTTAACCCTCGTCGCAGCGAAAGCGATTTTCTTCGGAGGGGGCGCCCTTCTGGGAACCGCCGCCTTTTTAGCTATGCAATCCCCAGCAGGCGGAAGCGAAAAGATCAAATTCGAACTCGGATTCATGAAGAGAAGGAACAATTTTAACGAAATCATCCAGGTAAGAGGCCGCACACTCTTTCTCGGCGCGCTTCCCAACCGGTTCGCTAACGGCTTTGCAGAAGGCGAAAAAGAGATCCGCAATGGCGCGGTCCTATCGGTCAACTCTCCATGGGAAAGAGAAAACCGCGGACTATCCCTCCCCTATCAGCCAGGCCACTGGACCCACGAACTGAATGCCGTTTACGGTGAAATCGACGTCCCTGACCACACGCTTCTAAACACTGAGCAGCTCGACCAGACTGCAGATTTCATCCACAACCAGTTGCAACGCGGGAACGTATACGTCCACTGTAAAGCGGGACAAAGCAGATCCGCCGCCGCAATCGCCGCCTACCTGATGAAGTACGGGCAGGAAGATCTTGAAGAAACTTACTCGATTGATAGAGCCTGCCAGCTCATCCAACAGCAAAGACCCAAGGCGCGGATTGTCCACAAAGTCGCCTCGCTCGCAGCTTATGACGATTTTTTAAGAGGAAGAGGAATAGATCGACCCGCAAGAAGCCCTGCATTAACAGCGGCTCTTGAGTTTTTGAGAGAGCACCCCAAGAAAGATCTTCCGAAAAATCTGGCAAGAGATCTTCTGGCAAACCAAGCCGTGGCTGCTGTTTAATAGACAAAACAGGATGAACAGGATCGCCGAAACGGCGGCAGGATAGACAAGATATCTTCGAGAAAAAACTCGGAGGGAGTGGGATCCCCTCACGCTGATCCGCAAAGCGGATCATGCTACCGAGTTTTAACAAAAAAAAAATACCCTTGCGCTCTTGGATGATCACAAGGGTACGGATCGGCCTCTACTACGGAGGGAGTGGGATTCGAACCCACGATACGA
>CAYPZU010000028.1:14145-19503 GCA_964415395.1 uncultured bacterium | reverse complement strand
TTTCTCGTATACACGCTTTCCAAGCGTGCTCCTTAAGCCACTCGGACATCCCTCCAAAAAACTTGCCTTTCCTTCACTTCGGGAGTGGGATGGACTCCGGCGCGATGCGCGCCTCGCCCCTTCGGGGTGTCGCTTTGCGACCTCGCAAAAGCCTCTGGCTTTTGCCGAACCCACGATACGATTTCTCGTATACACGCTTTCCAAGCGTGCTCCTTAAGCCACTCGGACATCCCTCCGCAGAGAAAAACAGTCCAAAATCATAGCCCATCAGTCGTTTAAGTTACAAGCATCTAATATTTGCCTCTAGATCGGCAGCCCTTGAATTATATCGGGGAAAGGACGATAGTTTTAGGCGACTTATTATGATGAAAAAAATTTTTATCTTGTTTGCCTGCGCGCTGGCATTCGGTTGCACGAAGAGCGAAACAAAACCAGAAACCAAAAAACCGCTGATCCTCGTCAGCATCGCCCCCTACAAATTCCTCGCTGACAGGGTGGCGGGAGCTGGCTTCGAGGTTCAGACAGTGGTTCCTCCGGGGGCTAACCCCCACGCGTTCGAGCCGACTTCCCAACAGGTGAATCAAATGGGGCGCGGCCTCGTCTGGTTCCGGATCGGAGAGCCGTTCGAAGAGAAGGTGATGCCGGTCCTGAAAAACAGGAATCGGATCGCCGTCCAGGACTTGCGGGAAGGGATCGAGCTGATCGAGGAAGGCCACCCCCTCGGATGCAGCCATTGCTGCATGGACCACTTCGACCGGCATATCTGGCTCAGCCCGAAACTCGCCGCCGCCCAGGCCAAGATCATCGAAAAGGGCCTTGCCGAAAGATTCCCCGAACAGAGGGAGCTTTTCGCTCAAAATCTCGAGCGGCTGGAGGGAGAGCTGGCCCTGCTGGATCAGGAAATTGCAGCCATTTTAGAACCTGTGAAAGAGCGGGTCATTCTGGTTTCCCACCCGGCATTCGGCTACTTCTGCAAAGACTACGCCTTCAGCCAGCTTTCGGTCGAATATGAGGGAAAAGACCCTCGGCCGAAGCATCTGGAAGAAATTCTCAGACAGGCAGGCGAAAAGCGGGCGGAAATCGCGCTGGCGCTTCCGCAATACAACAACAAGGGCGCCCAGCTGATTGCAGAAAAACTCCATGTCCCTGTCCATCTCATCGACCCCTACTCCCCTGAATACTTCGACACGATGAGGAAACTCGCCCATCTGATCGCCTCCCCAGGTGAACATGACTGAGCCAGCCGTCGAACTGGAGCATGTTTCGTTCTCTTACGGCAGCCTGCAGGTGCTCGAAAGGGTCGAGATGCAGATCGGCAAAGGCGAATTCATCGGCATCATGGGGCCCAACGGCGGCGGCAAAACGACCCTTCTGAAACTGCTTATGGGTTTTTTGCTTCCGAAAAAGGGGAAAGTTTCGGTGTTTGGAAAAGATCCGTCGGTGGTGAGGACCCGGATCGGCTACGTCCCCCAGGTGTTCCGCAGCGACCGGGAATTCCCGATCACGCTGCTTGAGTTGGTGATGATGGGCGCTTTATCGCGAATGTCGTTCTTCGGAACCTATCCCCCTTCAGCCAAAGAACGAGCTCTCTACCTGATCGACGCGCTTGGGCTGAGCGCGCATAAAAATAAACCCTTCGGCTCCCTTTCGGGAGGTCTTGCCCAGCGGGCGCTCCTCGCCAGGGCTCTTTTGTCCGACCCCGACCTTCTCCTCCTCGACGAACCGACAGCCAACATCGACGCCCCGTCGACTGCAGTCATTTTCGAAATCCTCGAAGCGATGAAGGGCAAAAAAACGATCCTCCTGGTCACGCACGATCTCCGGACAGTCATTGAGAGAGTCGACCGGGTTCTTTGCGTCCAGGGCCAGGTGAATTCTTACTACCCGAAAGAAGTATGCGAGCATTTTGCGATCGGACTTTACCACGCCCCGCTGATGGGGATTTCCGGAAGCCATTACAAGAAAGAGGCCGATGTTTCCGTTCGCTGACAACTTTTTCCTCCAAATGGCCCTCTGGGCAAGCCTCCTGGCTTCGTTCGCGGGCGGGGTGATCGGATCGTTCGTCGTCGTGAAACGGATCGCCTTCATCGCCGGAAGCATCTCCCACTCGGTGCTCGGCGGGATGGGGCTTTGCCTCTGGATCCAGAGAACCTACCACATTCCCTGGCTTGACCCGATGATAGGGGCGTTTGCCGGGTCGATCGCCTCAGCCCTCCTCATCGGCTGGATCCACCTGAATTTCCGGCAAAGAGAGGATTCGGTCATCGCAGCCATCTGGTCGACCGGCATGGCTGTCGGCGTCATTTTCCTGTCGCTGACTCCGGGAACTAACGTCGAGCTGATGAACTTCCTTTTCGGCAACATCCTGTGGGTCAGCCCGAAAGACCTGCTGATGCTGGCAATCCTGGACGGATTGATCCTGGGGGTGGTGGCTCTTTACTACCGGCGATTTTTAGCCCTCTGCTTCGACGAAGAGCAGGCTCTTTTGCAAGGAGTGGCGGTCCGGAGGCTCTACCTGCTCCTTTTGAGCCTGGTGGCCGTCTCGATCGTCCTTTTGATCCAGATGATCGGCACGATCCTCGTGATCGCCCTTCTGACGATCCCGGCGGCGGTGGCGGGGCTTTTCACAAAAAAACTCCATCTGATGATGGCGGCGGCCTCGGCTCTTTGCGCCCTCCTCTCCTTTTTCGGCCTCGGCGCGGCCTATACCCTGGACTGGCCTCCCGGCGCGACGATCGCCCTTTTCGCCGCCCTCGCCTACCTCGCCGCCCTGGCCCTGAAAAAGAAAAATTTTCATTTTAAAAAGAGTCTCTCGTAGTTTTGGTTGACATAGGCAGGCGTTCTGCATTACTATTTTTGGCAATTATTCTGGAGGAATCATGTACGCGATCATTGAGACAGGCGGAAAACAGTACCGAGTAGAAGAAGGCGACGAAATCGACGTTGAGCTCCTGGGTTCCGAAGGCGCGATCAAATTTGAAAAAGTATTACTCGTTCATGACGGCAAAGCACCTAAAGTGGGCAAGCCTCATGTGGAAAAATGCGCAGTCCACGCTGAAGTTATTGGCGAGACCAAAGGCCCTAAAGTCATTGCCTTCAAATACAAGAAGTGCAAAAACTACCGCCGCACCGTTGGCCACCGCCAAAAATATTCCCGCGTGAAGATTACCAAAATCTCCGCTGCATAGAACGCATTGCGAACGCAGGCTGAGAGAAATACAGCCGCACAAAAGAGATTCGCAGGCTGAGCGAGGCAAAGAGAAATCGAAGCGGATGAAATCCGCGGTCCGACCGATCGAGGAGGATTGATTTATCGAAGCCGCAGCCAGCCGCAAAAAATATTAGGATTGAAAAATGGCACATAAGAAAGGTCAGGGATCTACAAGAAACGGACGGGACTCCCGTTCCCAGCGCCTCGGCATTAAAGCCACGATGGGGCAATTCGTCACCGCTGGCAGCATTCTCGTCAGACAATGCGGCACGAAGTGGCATCCTTCCAAAAACGTCGGTATGGGACGCGATTACACCCTCTTTGCTCTCAAAGATGGAATCGTTTCTTTCCGCAAAGGCGCGAAGACGTTTGTCTCCGTCGTCCAGGAATAAGTGAAAGAACCCTATGTTCGTCGATAGCGTAATACTGAGTTTGTCGGCGGGCAAGGGCGGAAACGGCGTCATCGCATGGCGCCGCGAAAAATATATCCCGAAGGGCGGCCCTGCTGGCGGAGACGGCGGCATCGGCGGCTCGATCATTCTCGAAGCGCACCCCCAAGTCCATTCCCTCGAAGATTACCGCAACCGGCGCATCCTGAAAGCGCAGAACGGAATGCCAGGCTCCGGCAACAATTGCAAAGGGAGAAACGGCGACGACCTCGTCCTGAAAATCCCTCTCGGCACGCTCGTCAAAGACGCCAAGACGAAAGAAGTTCTTTGCGACTTCACGGAAGCGGGTCAGCGCTGGGAGATCTGCAAGGGCGGAAGAGGCGGAAAAGGAAACAGCCGCTTCAAAACGTCGACCCACCAGGCGCCATTCGTTTGCACGGAAGGAACCGCTGGGGAAGAGGCGGAAGTGGAGCTGGAACTGAAGCTGATCGCCGACGTAGGCTTCGTCGGAATGCCGAACGCAGGCAAATCGACGCTGATTTCAAAGCTCGCGCACATCGAAGTGAAGATCGCCCCCTACCCTTTCACGACGCTCCGGCCCAATTTGGGAATCGTCGAGTTCGACGACTTCTCGCGCATCCTGATCGCGGATATTCCCGGGATCATTGAAGACGCGCATGAAAATCGGGGCTTGGGGTTCGCGTTTCTACGCCACATCGAGAGAACTTCTGTTCTCGTCTATCTGATCGAATTGGCCGTCTATCAGGACCGGAATCCTTACGAGGAGTATTTGATGCTCCGCAAGGAACTCGAAGCCTACAATCCGGAAATGCTGGAGAAGCCGTTCCTGGTTGTGCTGAATAAAATCGACCAGGAAGGATCTGAGAAGCTGGCGGCTGAGTTCCGCGCAAGCTACTCGCACGATCCAAATCTGCTGTTTGAGATTTCAGCGCTCGAGGGCACCGGCGTCGATGCCCTGAAAGAAGAGATCCGCTGCCTTGCGCAGCAGCAATCAATCCGCTACGCCTAAACCTTTCGCATCCACGAAAGATCTACATCGATCCCAAAGAGAATATTTCTGGGTGTTCTTTTAGTATATTGAGGCGCGTCGTCGATGATTACTACGGGAGGCATCCCAAAGCGGGGTCCGAATGTGTTCGGCACTGCAGAAAGAGGGGCGCCTACTCTCGCTGGAATGGGCGGAGAGACGAACGAAACAGGCTCTAGCGACACAAAAGCGCGTTCTTCCACTGAAGGAGCCTGAGAACCGGGACCTTCGAGAGAAGGACTGGGCGAAGTCGGAGGCGAGGATTCCACCGAAGGGGTAGATCTTTCGCCTTGAGGGAGAGAAGGAGTCTGCTCACGGCTTTGAGAGGCGCCGTGAACCCGTCTATAGCAACTGATTGCGTCCTTATAGACAGCGGTATGCACGAAATTGCAGCTGTCTTTCCTCGGGCACGATCCCTGCCTCTCAACATGTTTGCAGAGCATGAATTTGTAGCGCGGCATCTCGACGATCGTTTGATTCAGGATCAGACCGTTGAACACTCTTTGCACCATCAAAAGATGGGCATCGGGATTCGCCCGCGCCCATTCTCTTTGATCCTTGTGCGTTGCGGGCCGCTGGAGACGGTCGAATGCCGCCGCGTATCTCATCCGGTCGGCGCTGCTTACTGTGTATGAAACTACATTAGACATTTTATTCATTCCAATAATTATTAATCCGAAGTATAATATAACAAACCACATCTTAATCTC
>CAYPZU010000028.1:0-14135 GCA_964415395.1 uncultured bacterium | reverse complement strand
TTTATCCATGAGCTCAGTTTCCTTTCCCATTCATGAAGTCAGAAGTTTGTTCTATCTCGCTCAAAATGCCAAAGAACTCTCCGATCCCCACTCGTCTTTTTATCACTGCGCTCGAGCGCTCAGCAGAAGGGTTGAACAGGTGGATGGAAACGAGCCTGGAGATGCGCTTTTAAAAGGAGTCTGGAAAGAATTTGCGGCATCCCTTTCTGCCCGCCAAAGCCCTGCGACAATTAAAAGACTCGCCGTCTGCATCGAGGAACTGCAGCGCCACTATCCTAAATCATTGAATCTGGGTGTTTTTTCCGACACCGACCTGTTGGTCTATCCCGATGCCTATGAGGGCAGCATTCCAATCAACGCCGTGGGGGAAACGGGCTTTCGCGAACTGGATACTCTCTATCGCGAATTCTGCATGATTCTTAAGATCGGAGGCGACGCTGCGTTCAAGCAGCAGGTTCTAAAAGAGATCCGGATGATCCTGACAAGGCCCCTCGGAAGAGAATTGATCTGGGAAATTCTTTCCCGCATGAATGATCCCGATGATTTTATCCACATCATCCCGTTTAGAGACAGCAGGTACACCCATGCTGATGGAAAAGAGATCATCGGCCACTGCACGGATCCAGTTTATTTGCTCCAGATGATGCCGAACGGAGAATCGGCAACCTTAAGAAGCCCTTCCTTCATGGGTCTGGCCCATGAATTGATCCATCTCCTGCATAAACTCTTAGGAGAACTCATCCACATTGACGATCCGACGGTCCCAACGCTGAATTCAAACCGCGAAGAGAGCCGGACGATCTTCGGCGATTGCGGAACCGCCCTGGTTACGCGCTGCCATCGGATTTCTCATATCTCCGACAATGCATTAAGGAAGCAGTTTTTTGGTCTTTTGCTGCGAAGCGGACACCACTCCGGATACACTCACGAAGGGTGCGGCAAATGCAATTTCAAATTTGCGGCCCGCCATGGGATCAAAGGGAATGTCCGGCAGCTTGTCCGGGAGGTCTCGGCTGAGACAGTGAATCAGACGATTGCGCGGCAGCTTACAGTTCCGCCTACTCCGACCTCTCCCAATCCGCGCGCCGCCGTCCAGGTCATCATCGAAGAGGCGATGAACGACCGCTCGCTCCGCCAGGGGCCTTTTCTAGGCGCTCTCCCCTCCCCTACCCAAAACCGAAGCAGCGCGCCTCGGGCAAACGAGACTGCCGCCAGGTCTCTCTTCAGTAGCTAACGATGAGTCCGAAGTTGTAGCGCGAATGGGTCGGGTTGTCAAACCCGGTGTGCCAGAGCTGGAATCCGTAATCAAAACGGGCTGTGATGTACTGATCCATCTGGTACCGAATGCCGGGGCCGATGCTGGCGAGGTTCTTGAAGTGCGATTCGCCAGGTGCAGGCTTGTGGTTGCCTCCCAGTCCAAAATCGAAGAAGGCGAGGAAATAGAGCTCATCTCCGAGTTTGCAGTAGCCAAGGTTTTTCATCGGGCTGAAGTGGATCGACTCGAAGCCGAGGTTGACGAGGAGCGCGTTGTCGAGGTTGAGTATCCGCTCTTCATAGCCTCTGACGGCGTTGTAGCCGGTAAGAGTGAACTGTTCGCTGGGAAGAAGATTCGCCGTAGCAACCTGCCCGGAAATGTCGTAAGTGAGCCAGCAATATTTGAAATCTTTTGCAAAGGAATGAGCTGCCTTCAGATAGAAGTATTGGCACTCGGCTTCATAGCGGAAATTCTGATACGCGCGGTTGCTGTTGCTGTGGGTGATCCCGCCGGGGTTGCCATAGGCTTCGACAAGAAGCGAAAGGCGCTGCTTTTTGGTGCGGGCTCCCAGCTCGTAGCCTACCATGAACTGGCTGACGTCGGCGGTGTTGCCGAAAATTTTCGTGCCAGCAAAGAGCAGGTTGTTATTGCTCTCTTTGAAGTCGTAGCCGAGGACAAACTCCTGCATGAGGCCCGGAACGCTTAAGTACGGAATCCGGTATCTGCCGTCGACCTGCCAGCTATATCCCTTGTTTTTCATCGTAGGAACGCCGAGATCAGGCTTGATCTGAGTATAGCCGCCCCAAAAGACGAAGACATGGCGCCAGGGCATCGGAAGGCGCGCGGAAGCGGTGTGGGCGTAGAACCGGTTCCAGTTCGGAGCGAACGTGAACTGGTACGAGATTTGACCGTCTTTCAAGACCGACTTGCCAAAATTGAAACCGAAGAAAAGGCGGTTCCGGTTCGTTGGCTCGGTTCCTGTGTTGTCGGCGCCGGCATAAACGCGGTAAGGCCAGCGATCCGCCGTGATCAGCTCGATGTCGGTCGTCCCCGGTTTCCGGCCTGGAGTGAACACAGCGTCGGTGCGGCGGAACGGGTTGAGGTTGAGCCAGGCGACGTCCTCAAGAACCTCTTTGGCCAGGATCGGCTCGCCAGGCTGGGTGCGGATCGTCTCGGTGAGCCATCTACTGGGGAAGTGGCAGTTGCCTTTGGAGCGCACTTCCCCCAGTTTCGCCTCGTCGACGACGACCTGAAGCGTACAATGGGTGAGTTCCTGTTTCGGGATCGTCACGACGACGAACGGCTGATTTTTCGATTGGTAGAAGCCGGCGATGTCTTCGCGCAGCTCCCAGATCGAGCGATGAGTGAGGGGCTGGTTGATGTATTTATCTTTCAGGCACTGCAGGAACGAGCGGTTCGAGGCGAGCAGCGCCGGGCCGTCGGCCACAACGCCGTCGATTTCATCGACCGGTTCGAGCCGAACCTGATCCCAGCTCCCCAAAAGCAAAATGCCTCTCAGGCAATCGATGATGCAGCCGCACTCGACGTCCTCGATCCGAGGAGCCTGCGCCGAAAGGGGGGCTGTTGCGAACGAAAGCGATGCGAAATAGATCCAAAGCCGTTTCATGGTTTCATCGCCTCATTTTTCAGCGTGCGGAGTTTGTACATCATGCGAGGGTTCCTCCAGAAGGGACTCTGATCGAACTCCTGATAGAGATCGGTGATTCGGATATTATTGCCGGCCATCGTCGTGCGGAGGAAATACTCCTTCGAACGGCCGAGCGCAATGACAGGCTGGATCGATTTATCTTTCCAGCGGTGGCGCATCAAGGCTTTCAGCGGCTCTTTGAACGCGCTTCTCTTTACAAGTATGGAAAATTCCTGCAGCCAGAGCCTCTCAGGCATCAGCGTCGCAAGCTGCTGCATCGCCTCCAAACCCTCTTGCACAAGGGCCGCAATCGCTGGAACGGCTTTGTACCAGATGACAGGGCTGGAGAAGACTCCATAGCCGGCGATATAATTCCTGCCGAATCCCACTCCATGGACATCGCCCCCGGTTTGAAACGACGTGTCGTATTTGGAGAGCAGTCCTAAAGGCTGGCCCGCATCCCAGGTTTCCACTGAGGACAAATTTCCCAGGACGACCTGGTTTGGGATCGCGGCGAAGGTGCCGCCGGGGGTCGGCCCGCTTGCGGCGTAAATGGCGATTCTCTGCTCCGGATCGGAAGTCGAAACGCCGCTGTTGAAGTTATTGAAAAAGCCGCCGCCGTTTCCAGAGGGCGACTGTTCATCGACAATCAAAGTGACGGGGCCGCCTGCCGAAATAAACCCGGAAGGAGAATTGATGTTCATGTCGTTATTGGAAGCAAAGAGAATCGCGCCCCCCGTCGACACGGTGTTATTTACATTCGTATTCCGGAATCCGCCGACCTGGATATTTCCCAGCGTCGAAGCGAGCCGGGTTCCGTTTGTAACCGTCGTGTCGTCCAAAGACAAATCTGCTGGAGACCCATCCGCAAATTGCGCGCCGGAATAGAGGGTGATCGTTCCGCTAAAGGTCTCAAGCTCGACGCCTCCCGGTTCAGGATCGGTAAGAACCGAGTAGGCGCCGTTGCCGGAAACGCCGACCGCATTCGCCAGAGCCGAGCCTGTAAGATAGATTCCCGTCTGAGCCGTCCAGAGAGGATTGATCGAAGTCCCTGCCGAAATAAGAATCTCTTCGGTTCCCATCACGTGCGCCGAGCGGGCCCACTGGATGTTTCCGCCAGCCTGCGCATCGAATCCAATCCCATTGTCGAAAATTCCGGCGTATCCGGTTGTCGTCCCGTTTGAAGGGCCGTTCGTACAGAGAATATTCTCGCCAGCCCGCAATACTGTCGAAGAAACCGAACTGACCACAGCCGCCGAATTCTCCTGGTTCATTCCAAAAGGGCCTCCGCCGGAGCCTGCCGTGAACACAATGTCTCCCCCGGCAGTCAAAAGGACCTGGTCGCAGGAAATATACGCGGCTCCCATTGTAGCAGCGCTCCCTCCCGTAAATTGAATCGAACCGGCCGCCAGCACTTCGCAAACGCCGCCGCTACCCACAATGGCTACATCGCTGGTATCCGCACTTCCACCCTGGAATGTAATATTTCCTCCGGCGCGAATCAAAACATCATCCCCTGCGGTGATGGAAACGCGGGCTGTTCCATCCATCGGAGCCGGGGTGCCGCCTTCAATCGAGATACTCGAGGAAGCCTGGATCTCGAACAATCCTCCGGCCGGCGTAGTGAATGCGAGAAGGCCGATCGGGGATCCCGTATTTTGAGCGCCTACTAAAGAGATATTGTTCCCGCCGAGGAAAATCCCTCCGCCCATTGTAGAGGTCGTGTAGTCGGCTCCGGCAGCTCCCTGAAACAAAAGATCACCCAGACCGTCTAAGTTCGCATCGGCCCGGATGTCGATCTGGGTTCCCGCAAACGCTCCCAATCCCACAAAAGAACCTGGCATAACAGAAACGTTCTGGTCTGCGTAGACCTGAATAAACCCCGTATTAGTTTGCGCTACAACGGGATCTCCGATTAACTGAATATGATTGGAAGCCTGTAAGACGATACTGCCCGAATCAGTCCGAAATTGAGAGTTCGCAGTATTAATGTCGTACCCTTCAAAGAGGAGAGAACCGGGGCCCCCGGAAAGGTCGACGAAAGCCGCTGAACCGAAACTCAAACTCCCCGTCGGATTGAATCCCGGGAGGGTAGAAAAAGGCCCTGCCTGGAGCGTGATGCTTCCGGCTGTTGCCATTGGCGAATCAAAAGAGATATTGTTCTTTGCCTGGGCGATAAAAAAACCGCCCGAAGGAGGGTTGATCGTGGCCCCGTTGAGGACGTTGATATCGTTATCGGCTTTCAGAGTAAGCGATGTCGCCATGGTCCACGTTAAATTCGCCGTCCCAGCGACACTGATATCGCCTGGCTCGCCCAAGTCCATCATATTGGAGGTGTCGACCACTACGTTGCAAGGAGCATCCAAAAAGCCAACGAGAGTCGCGTCGTTAATCACAACAGGACTTGCCGTCCATCCGAAATCAGGGCAGGCGAACATATATCCTGCATCAATGCCATTGCTGATTGTTACGTTGGCAGGATCGAGAAGCAAAGTTCCGATTTTGCCCAATGGAGCCGATGCAGAAACTGTTCCGATCAAATTCATTCGGCCGCGGCTCGAAACTTCGATAAATCCGCCGTCGCCGCCCAAAGTTCCGCCCTGGGCTGCCGCATGTCCTGAAAAGTCGCTTTCCTCATCCGACCAGACGACGATGCGCCCGCCGTTCCCTTCCGAGAGGGCATCGGCGCGCAGCTGCGCCCCTTTCTGAACAATCGTTTTCTTCGCATGCGGAATCGCAGGTTCAAGGCCCTTCAATCCACCCCCGATATAAATCTCCCCCGCTCCCCTCTCTCCCGAGACATCCGCAGAGCAGCCCTCTGCCAGCACGATTTCATCGCCGGAAATTTCGATCCGCCCCTGTTCGGCCTTGAGTTCGCCGCTCGATGCAACGGCGCCGCCCGTCAGGAAAATCCTTCCGCCGATCCGCTCGACGCCCGTCGCCTCGATCCGCCCCGCGTTGTTGACCGCGAGGGCGTAGCTCCCCCGCCCCGCAAGGAGATGGACGTCGGCAGCCTGGATGAATCCTTGATTGCGCACCGAGTCGAGCGACTCTGCGCTGGGGCGGATCATCACTTTTGGCTCGTTTAAAGAAGAAACAGCCACTTCATCGCCCGAGATCATATACGCTTGGCCGGCTCCTGCCAGCATCTCGCCCGCGTTCTCCACATCAGGTCCGATCAGGAAAATCGGCCCGGAAGAAGTGCGGATGACTCCGAAGTTGGCGACTTTTCCCTCGCCGCCGTTTTTGAACACGAAATCGCGCCCCTGTAAAAACGGCTCGTTGTCCAGATCGAACGCCGCCGCCAAAAAGCCGGCGCAGTCGACAACGCCCGCAGCGCCAATCAAAACGCCCTGCGGATTGACGAGGAAAACCTGCCCGTTCGATTCGAGCTTTCCGTAAATGGAGCTCAGCTCAGTCCCCGACACGCGATTCAAAACAGCCGCATCGCTACCCGGCAGCATGAAGCGGGTGAGCTCGTTTTCTCCGATCGAGAAGGTATCCCAGTCGATGATCGCCTGCGCGCTCGACTGGAGCGCTTCAAGCGTTCCTGGATGGGAGCGGTCGAACTGGACGCTTCCGGCGGCGACCTTTTCGCCTGCCGGATTCGCCATCGCGAACGCCGGAATTAAAAAGAGGAATGAAAAAGGAAATCGAGCCATCGGTTCACCGCCAATGAAAAGCTCTCTTTTACAGGAAAAATTTTATTTGGACAACACGGAAAAGAATCGGGACAGCTCTTCATCTGCTACAGGAGCATGAAGCGAAAGGCGGATCCGCTTTCCTCGCTGTGTAACATAAATTCTCTCCCGCTCCAGCGCCTTGAAGATTTCTTCCGCCTGAGGAGAGTCGAACGCAACAATCCCCGATTGGGCGCCTCTGGCAGCCGGAAAAAATCCGAGTTTTTCCAGCTCGCGTTCCGCCTTCCCTGCCAATTCGCGGACTCTTCGGTAGATCTTTTCCCATCCGATCCGCCCCATCGCTTCGACGCAGGCTCCAAGCCCCGCAAAGGCGGGAACATCGAAATAACTCGCCTCGAACCGCTTCGCTCCGTCGGCCAGCTCGAACTTTTTCGCCAGAAGATCAGGCAGCGCCTTGATACTCCCCCACCCCATCTGCGGCGTGCGCAGCTCCGGGATCACCCCTTCGCGCACATATACAAACCCGGTTCCTACCGGGCCGAAGAGCCATTTCTGCCCGCCGCAGGCGAGAAAGTCGCAGCCCCAGGCTTTCACATCGACAGGCACCGCGCCGACAGCCTGGATCGCGTCGACCGAAAACAGGATTCCCTTCTTTTTACAAAGCTTCCCGATCCGCTCCAGATCGTGCCGCCTGCCGTCCCAAAACGAAACAGCCGACACCGCGACGAGACGAACGCCGTCAAGGTCCATCGCCTCGAGCTGCTCCCCGAAAGAAACTCCCGCTTCCGGTTCAATCGCTTCTGCCGAAACGCCTTCGACATTGTCCCAGACAAACCGGTTCGAAGGATATTCGTCGTCAGGATAGACGACTCTGTCGCCTTTCCGCCAGCGGACAGCCCCTGCGATCAGCGAAAGGCCGCTGGAAGTGCTGTTCGCAAACGCGATTTCAAATGGAGAAGCGCCCACCAAATCCCCAAGGGCCTTTCTTGCCTGCTCCATTTCCCTAAACCAGCCGTCGCGGTGGAACTGAAAAGGCTCTTTCGCCTCCTCGACCATCCGCGCCATTTTTTCGGCGCCGGGAAGCAAAAGCGGCCCCGTGCGCCCGTAATTGAGATAAACCATCCCCTTCAGGCACGGCAGCCAATCCCGAAGGAGTTCTATTTGGAGAGCCATTCATTCCTTGGAGGGCTGAAGACCTCGATCACAACGCTGTCTTCCAATACCTCGACTGTGTGAACTACATTCGAGGGAACCAAAATAGCGTCTCCCGGTTTCAGCGTATAGACTTTGTCTGCTATCGTTACCCGTAATAAGCCGCTGGCCACAAGAGAGAGCTGCTCACTCACATGCTGATCGTTTATCGCTATATGCCCTTTTTTCGCCCGATGCTCTACATACATGAGGTGATCGCCCTCTATGAGACGGGTCGACACCCTCTCATTCAGCGGCCTGAAAGGCAGTTCCGAAAATGTAACAAATTGCGGCTCTTTCATCTAGAATACATAGCTCGTTTCTCCAAGGATGGTCCAGGCGCTCCACCGGATCGGGAAATCATGCGTCGGCGTCTGGGTGAACGTCGTTGTCGTCCCCATAGTCGTCAAATCGATCCGCTGCTGGCTCTCGACCTTTCCGGTTCTTCCCACAGAGTAATTCTGATATTTTCCAAACAGAGAGAATTTCCAATGTTCGAACGGCTTGTAATCAAATTGGAGAAACGCCTCGTTTCCTTTGGCGTGGCTCGATTTGGCTACCGCGTCGTTATAAAGCGCCAGCGACACTGTAGGTTGTTCGACGAGCGTCGCGGCTTTCAGCGTCGTTTTCATGTGAAGCCAGTGAAAATTGTACCCTGCTAAAACCGTCCATCGCCGCCAGAAATCCAATGAAAGGATTCCGCCGAGAAACGGCCCTTTCCAGCGGATCTTCAGGCGGGCTGAAGAAAGATCATTCGACATTTCCGACACGATGACCGGAAGCGGCCCATCAATCGTCGCGGGATTGGGGTTTGCGTGCGTCCGGCTGACCGACTGCCATTCAAATCCATAGCCGCCCTGCGGGATCAGCGAGCAGATGAACGGCTCGCTTTGATAAAGGTCGATATAATAGCCGGCCGCAAACTGGGTCGAAGCGACATCGCCTTTCGATTTATAAGCAAAGTCAGAGCTGACATTGATGTTCCCCGGTATGAATGCAAACCCTTCCCACTCACGCGTGGGCGTCCCCAGTAGCCAGCCATAGAGCCCTTCCCAAGTGAGGCGGAAGGCGTCGATGTCTGCCTTAAAATGGGCGCCGATCGGCACAGTAGAGAGGAACCCGTCCGAGTTTTCGGAGGCGTAGAGAACCCCTGTTTCGCTGTCCTGGATCTTGTACCGGAATTCATCGGCCCGGTAGCCAGCCCCGAGCCCGAACTCGGCTCCATAGCGCGCTTTCGCGTGCAAGAGAGCTGGCGCGGAGGCGCAAAGACACCAGAACGAAAACAAAACAAGAATCCTGCTTCTCATAATCCAATTCCTATTCCATTTTTGCATTCTAGCTGCGCGACCCGCTTTGCGCCATAAAAATTTGAAAGCATCGAATTTCCGCTGAGATTCAGGAATCTCATATGCGGTATTGAAGAGAAAGGCGCAAAACAATATTGTTACAAGACCATCCAATATCCATTTATAAATAGGGCTAAGCGATGCGAATTTCCATTTTGGTTCTTGTTCTCCCCCTGTCCCATCTCATATCGCTTCCCCAAAACCCGGTGGTCATCACGGAATCGGCAACCTTTGCCGCAGATGGAAACCAGTTAGAAATTACTGCCGCCGATGGCTCGATCATCGAATGGGACAGCTTCTCTATCGCCCCAGCCGAAACAGTCAATTTTATCCAACCGAACTCTGCCTCAGCAGTATTTAACCGCGTTACCCGTTCCGATCCCAGCAATCTGTTAGGCGTATTGCAAGCGAATGGAAATGTCATTCTCATCAATCCGAATGGGATCGTCTTTGGAGAAAACGCTATCATCAATACGGGAACCCTGGTCGCATCCTGCTTCGATCTTCTGAACGAGCCTTTCCACTCAAGCCGGCAATTGCGTTTCTCGGGAGCAAGCTCTTTTTCTGGATCGATCGAGCTGGGCGGGGTGATCGAGGTTCAGGGCGATTTTATCGCAGTCGGACGCAGCATCATGGGGAATGGAGTCGTTCGCGCTGCAAATGGCGACATCGGTCTCTTTGGGCTTGGGGGCCTAAATCTAGATCATTCAGGATCGAACGTATTTTTCCATAAAATGGGAAGCCAGGGCTTTGAATACTCGATTGCCTCCCATCAACCGCTGATGGATGCACCCATTCAAAGTCCTGACTTTGGAGCTGTTTTTATCTCCAATGAGATGCAAGCTTTGGGCGGCCCCTCTCCATCGATCTATGCTCTGGGCGCGCTCATTTTTTTATCCGAACAGGGACGTCTTGCTGCGGCTGGAGATACGAATGGAGGCCAAGCTTTTATCGGCGGCGCGGCTTTGGGAGATCCGACATTTCCTTCAAAAGCCCTCAACACGCTGATGGCTCCTGGAAGCATCATCGATGTTTCTGCGCCAGCTTTAGGGAATGGGGGAACTGCCTATCTCTGGTCGACAATCAGCACGCAATTCTACGGAGATATTTTTGCACAGGGAGGGGCAGCGGGAGGCGATGGCGGTTTTGTTGAGATCTCTGGGTTAAGCCATTTGGATTTCAATGGCACAGTGAATACAGAAGCTCCGATGGGAACTGGAGGAGAACTTTTAATCGACCCCACCGATGTAACCATCGGAGCGGCGAATATGAACGTAACCTTCCCTCCTCCCCCTCCGGTCTATACAGGATCTCCTGCTGTTGTTTCTGCAGCCGCTCTCATAGCAGCTTTGAATGGCGCAACGAATGTAACCATCAGCACATCCGCTCCGAACGACCAGGGTCAGGCAGGGACGATCACTGTATTGAATCCTGTAAACTGGAATAGTATTCGGACCCTTACCTTGACGGCAGATCAAGATATTATTGTGAGAGCTAATCTAGAAAATTCAGGTACGGGTGCCGTGACTTTAACTGCTGCAAGAGATGTCTCCATCGATGCGCTGGGAGGAACTGTCAATGTGGTCGTTGGAGCCAGGAACGGGCCGATCAACATCACTGCGGGGAGAGATTTTCTCTTACGGGCGGGCACTGCTGCCGCTGCACCCCTCTTTGCAGCAGTAGGAACAGCTGCTGCAGCCGTCAATACAGGGACGATTACGATCAATGTAGCGAGGAACGCCTCCATTTTAGGCGGCACAGGAGCGGTTGCGATTGCGGCTCCAAACAGCGCTTTTGCCCTGATAGGAGGATTTACCTCATCCACTCGGCAGATCAATTTGACTGTGGGGAACGATCTATTGATCCAAGGAGGAGTCGGAGGGGTTCAAGCCCGGGGAGCCGCGTTTGCCCTCGTGGGCAGCTACACAGGGACAAACAACGGCAACATCAATGTGAAAGTAGGCCATGACTTTACGATCGTAGGGGGAACCCAGATCCCCGGCCTGACTACGTTTACTCCCTGCGCAGGAATAGCGAGATATGGCGAAGGCTTAAGCGTGGTAGGAACAACAACCGCGACCGATTTCAATGTCGATGTAGGAAATAATCTGACCATGGTAGGAGGATCGATTGTTCTCACCGCCCCAACGAGCGGCCCAGCTACAGCGATGATCGGCTATGGGGGATTTCAACTCAATCCTGCCGCAATTGTGAATCTGGGCAACATCAATATCAATGTGGGTCATAATTTCGAGATGCGCTCAGGAGTCGGCGCAGGGGCCGCGCACGTGGTGGGAGGAACGCAGAGGCCGTGCCAGGGAAACATCACGATCAATGTGGGCGAAAACATGTGGATGCACAATGCAACTCCCGCACAAAACGCCTTTATCGGAGCTTCCATAGGAGGCTCTGGAACTCGAACGCCCTGGGCTTTGAATTTCTTTGTTACCGTTGGGAAAACGTTAACCATTGATGCGCGCAATGGATCGTTCGTAGATTGGCATTGCTTCAATGGTTTAGGGAATTATGTAAACCAGGGGATCGTCCAGGCTCATATCGGAGGCGATTTAGTATTCATCGGAGGAAGCGCTGCAAATATCGATATTGCCACGATTTGGCTCCATCCGAATTTAATCAACGAAATCTGGGTGGGCGGAAATTGGCGCGCCTATAATGGAGCTGTCCTTTTTACCCAGAATCAAGGGGGCGTCGAGCCTAATACACTCTTCAACCCCCTTGCCAATATCGGCAGGCCGGATTGGCGCGCTGGGGGAAATATCGGGATTGCGGGAGCCTCCACTGTCGGCATCGCCACTCCGTTAACACTCAATCAGCCGATCACAATCATTGCCGACTATCCTTTCGCGCCGGGCCAACTCTGGACGCCTAAGAGCGCCATCGTAAACGGAGTCAATATTTTTACAGGCACGCCCCTGGGAGCCGCCTCTGGAAACATAAGCACTGTGGCTCCCTTTCATGGAGGCGGTGATGGGCTAGGAGCTGTTTTTGTCGATGCAAACTGCTATAATTTCAGCGTAGCCGCTTTTCCAACGACCGTCAATGGACCCACGTGGTCGATTGCCACTCCGATTCCCCCGGCGCCTCCTAGCACAGTAAACACCTTCCTTCATAAATTTTATATAGCGGGTCTCAATAGCGCTGCGGATTTGTTGATCAGCTCCCAAGATTTTTACGACGATGCGACTCCTGCCGATTTTCCGATCGGAGCCGTACCAGGAACGGTACAGGTGCAAAGCCCCTTCGGAAATGTGACGGTTGAAGGGTTCCGCGATATTGTGATTACAGATTTCAATTCCGCCATAGCCGATGTGGGAAATGTGACTATAGAGAGCGTGCGGGATATTCTTCCCACAGGGTCTCAGACGGCTGCCGGCAATACCATTTCTCTGACGGCAGGCAGAAATATCGCCATGAATGCAGCCATCATGCTTGCAGGGATCAACATCACCCAAACTGCGGACGACAATATTTTCCTCAGCGATTCGACAGAAACCGCATTGACCGGGAATCTGGTCTCGCTTGCGGGAAACGATTCTTCCTTAGTCAACAGTTCAGTTTTTGCCGACCTGAATATCGACTGGGTGGTCGACAATGACTTTCCTGCCCCGCCTTTAATTGGCCCCTCTGGATTCAATATGGATGCTACCAGTTCCTTCAGCGTAACATCGGGGTACATCCGCGTCTATACAGCCCGCCAAAGCCTGAATACAATCGATCCCCTGGCTCAGTTCATTAGCAACGGGGTTCCATTTACATTCGTGCCTGGAACGCTATTCCAAGATACGAATCAGGAGCAGTGGTGCACTTACTATCCCGATGGCACCCTCGGAGTCCCCTTCCGGATTTTCTATAAGGACTGTCTTCAGCAGGTAACAGAGCAGGCGATGATCATCGTGCAGCAATTTCTCTTCGACCTCGACGACTTGAACTGGCCCTATTATGGCCTGGATGAGTATTACGGCTGGCCCACCAAGTTCTTTATCGCCTATGATCTCTCTCAGCAAATGCCTTATTACCAAAACTGGCCTGCTGAACCCTACTTTCTCCGCAAACGGAATAGCCTGCTGCTAGCCCCTCGATCGGAAGAAGCACGGATGCGCTGGTCTCCCGATATAAAACCTACGAGATCCGTTTCTAACAATTGAGATGGAAATAGGGAGAAGCTCCGCGTAAACGGAGCTCAAGAGGAATGAACCTGATCGTTCCCCGAAGGGGCGTTTCGGGGAACTTCCGAAAATTCGATCCTACGACCCTGTCGAAGTGAATAAGCTAGGCTGGACTATCAGCGGAGTCGCGCCTGGCTGTTCGATTTCTCCCGGAAGAGGAACAACCTTGTCCGTCAGGCATCCTGGGCGGGTATATTCTCTGCCGAAATAGAGTGTGAATACGCCGACCGCGATGTTGGCTACTTCCAACGATTTTGATCTAAATTCATGTGCATCTAGCTGATCTAAGAAAATCCTGACGTATGTAGAACCATCCCCTGCTTTTACAACCGTGTAGCGATTCTCGCCGCATAGCACGGGACAATGCCTTTCATTGAACGGGTAAGTGAGAACCCCTCTAGAAAAGACTGGCGCAGAACCTGCTGCCATAAAAAACTCCGTGTTAAAGATTTGAGCAGAGCAATATAGACAATCTTGCGGATTGTCCACCAAGGAATTTATCCAGATCGATTGTTCAAAAAAATAAGCGGAGAAAATTGAGAGGGACCTGGAATCCGGGCTTCCCGCCGGTTCTCCGCTTGCATCTGGCTTCACTTCGATTCCCGTACGAAAAGCCAAATTGGGGAAATTTTTTAGGAGGGATAGGAGGGAACTGGAATCCCCTCGCGCAGGCGAGCGAAACGCTCGTCCTGTCTGGCTCGGGTCCGATTCGCACGGTTTTTCCCAAAGGGAAAAACATCGTACTCATTTCGATCCCAGACGAAAGCCAAATTGTTGGCTTTCTTTCTGTCCAATTTTTTTGGAAAAAAAAATTGGCCAGAACTGGAATCGAACCAGCGACACAAGGATTTTCAGTCCTCTGCTCTA